>CASBQM010000627.1 GCA_949127645.1 Synechococcales cyanobacterium PMM_0036 | reverse complement strand
TGGACGCGCCATCTGCAAAATCTCGGAGGGCACCAAAGAATCGGCGAACAAGATCACATCTGCCTGCATCAGCAGCTTTTGCGCTTTTACGGTTAGCAGATCGGGATCGCCTGGACCCGCTCCCACAATGTATAGCTGGGGCACAAATTTTACTGGCTTTAGAGGCTGCATTTGCGTAATCTCAACGACAGATTCAGGTGGATCAGGATTGCCCTTGGACTAAAACCCGCAGAAACTTCTAAAATCCGGCAGGAAATTTAAAGGGTTCATGAATTGCCTAGGTGAATCCGGACATCGACTGAATCTTGAGTAAAAGTGAGTGGTAGATGCACCCTGATTCAAGCCCCAGAGGAAACTCTGGGGTTTTTTTTCATGAGAGATAGCTGCCTTGCGCCTAGGTTTTATCAGAATCGGCGATCGCTCCACTCCTTCTCTCTAGGTCTCTGGTCACATCGGGCAAAGGGCGACGCAATCCATACAGCCAGATTAGCCCAATTGTTCCAAGCGATACCCCGATTAAGCTGACAGCTTGCGCAGTACGGATAGGACCAAACATCAGGCTATCCATTCGCAGTCCTTCGATCCAGACTCGCCCTAGGCTGTAGGCAATCAGATAGGTCAAAAATAAAGTGCCGACTTTGGGTCGGGTGAGCGTTGGATCTCCCTGAGCTTGGCGCAGTCCTCGGAAAAACAGCGTCATCAGCAGCACGAACACTCCTAGATCCCAAAGCGACTCATAGAGAAACGTAGGATGAAAATAATCAAACTGGGCATATCCTGGCGGACGCTGAGCCGGAGGGATATAGAGCTTCCAGGGCAAGTCTGTAGGGCGACCAAAGGCTTCAGAGTTGAAGAAATTTCCCCACCGCCCGATCGCCTGTCCCAAAATCAAGGAAGGCGCAACCAAATCGGCTAACTGCCAGAAAGAAACTTTGTTAAGCCGCGAAAAAATCAGTGCGGCGATCGTCCCACCCAGAATTGCGCCATGAATGGCAATGCCGCCATGCCAAATGGCAAAAATCTCTGCCGGTCGCTGGGCATAGCTTTTCCACTCAAATGCCACGTAATACAGCCGTGCCGCAGGAATGGCAGCTAATACTAGCCAGATCACGAGATCACCCATCAGATCGGGATTTACGCCGCGCCGCTTTGCTAGATAAGTCGATAAGCTCACCCCAATCAGCACCGCAGAAGCAATTAGCAGCCCATACCAGCGCAGGGTCAAAAATCCCCAATTCACTAAAGTGGGACCCGGCGAAGAGAACTGAGCCAGAGAAGAATTAGATAAATCGGCAGACAAATAAGCTAAAAGCAATTTCAGAAGCCCTCATGCTAGCTGCGATCGCTTCTGATTGTATCGGTTTATGATTGCACTGGTTTCCTATTGCACCGATTTTAGCTAGACCGATTTTAGCTAGACCGCTTCACTCACGCCTTCTTCCATCAATCGCTTCAGGGAAATCCGGGCAGACTCCGACACATGAGAATGGCTGTCTTTTTCCAAATATCTCAGAGCCGAGAGGCTTTTAGGAACCGGTAAATTGCCCAACGCTTCGGCAAGGCGTTGGCGCACGAGCCAATCCTCCGACTGGACGAAGCGCAGAATTTGCTCAACTGCCGAGACATCCTTAATCTCGCCGATCGCCGCGATCGCCGCCTGCTGCAAAACCACCTCTTTGCTGTCTAATGCCTGCACCAAAACATCGTGAGCGCGTGGATCTTTGAGATTGCCCAGAGACACGGCAGCACTAAAGCGCACGAGCCAGTCTGTGTCTTCGTAGAAAGCCCGTGACAGCGGCTCAAAGGCGCGCAAATCCTCTAGATAGCCCAAAGCACCTGCCGCATCGGCACGAATGCCATAGTCTGGGTCAGCTTCCAGCAGATGGACGAGGATGGCATAACAGTCTGCCGTTGGCTTCAGGCCCAGAGCAAACACCGCCATGGAGCGAATTTGTAGATTTTCATCCTGTAAAACTTTTTTGATCAGCGGCACGGCATCCTCAGCAGACACATTTCTGAGGGAAGCTAGCGCCACCATGCGATCGCGGGAGTTTTCGCTTTCTAACTGGGCGGCAATTTGCTCTAGGGTCAATTGGCTCATGAGAAATCTTCACATAATTTTACATTCTTCTTCATTATACCTTCCGGGTTTTAATTATCCCGAGGTTAAGGCTCTGCTAGCGCCGCGATCGCCGCTCCGGTGACTCGACAAATCCGCCAGTCGGGTAGTACCGTTGCGCCCATGCGCTCGTAGAAGCCGATCGCGGACTGATTCCAATCTAAAACGCTCCATTCCAATCTGCCGCAGTCTCGGGCGATCGCCAGTTGTGCCAAATACGCCAGCAGCGCTTTGCCCACGCCTTGACTGCGATATCCCGGCATAACGAATAGGTCTTCTAGATAAATTCCTGGCTTGGTCAGAAACGTTGAGTAGTTGGTAAAAAATAGGGCAAAGCCGATGGGCGGTCCGGCTGATTCTGCCGCCTCTGCTCCAACCGGTTCTGCTAGAACAGCCTCAATGCAGGGGCGATCGCCAAACAAATGCTCGTGCAGCAGCGCTTCACTACCTGTCACTTGATCCGTTAATTTCTCATATTCTGCAAGCGCCTTAATTAGGCTAAACAGCGTTGGCACGTCGTTGGGCTGAGCAGGTCGTAGAATGAAAGCAGGATTGTCTGACATAGAGCTTAGTAGAGAGCTTAGTAAAGAAAAATCTCAAAAGTTTTCTGAGGCTGCCAGAAACATCATAGGAAACTCATTTGCAGAACGATCGCTAACTGGGATCAATTTGAGATAATGCAGTTAGCCTATTTTTTCTTGCTGGGAGTTTTTATGATCACCCTTCGTCAACAGTTAGATGCGATCGTTGCCCAAAAACATTTGCTGACGCATCCGTTTTATCAAGCCTGGACAGAAGGCAAGCTCAGCCGCGACCATCTCAGACACTATGCCGAGCAGTATTTTCATCATGTTTTGGCATTCCCGACCTACATTAGCGCCGTTCATTACAACACGCCTCACCTAACCGTGCGGCAGGAAATTTTGGAGAACCTAGTGGGTGAAGAGCAGGGCGAAAAAAATCATCCGGCACTATGGCGGAATTTTGCGATTGCTCTAGGCAGCACCTCTGAGCTAGAGGCAACACCGCAACTCGAAACCACGGCTGATCTGATTTCTACCTTCCGTCACCTTTGCTTGAACTCACCTTTTTATGCGGGTCTGGCGGCTCTCTATGTTTACGAATCGCAAATCCCCGAAGTTGCTGCCGTCAAAATTGATGGACTTAAGCGCTTCTATGGCATGGAAAATCCTGCCGACTATGAGTTCTTTAGCGTGCATCAGGTTGCAGATGTTTATCATGCTGAATCAACCGCAACTCTAATCGAATCTTTCGCGCAAACAGAACAGCAGCAAGCTGAAGTTCTGGAAGTAGCGGCGACAGCAGCCAATACATTGTGGAAGTTTTTGGACGGCGTGTTTGAAACTTACTGTCAGGACGTTCAGGCTCGAGACGTTCAGGTTCAGGCTGTTCAGGTTTAAGAACTGGCTTCCGTGTAGTCACTCCTAGTTGACTGATAAAACTAAAACTGCCCTCACCCCAACCCCTCTCCCAGAGCAGGAGAGGGGCTTCAAGCCTAGGAGAATTTTCGTCTCCCCTTCCTTGCGGGGATAAAGGGCTTCGGCACTAGTAGAACACTTTTGTCCGAATGCTTTTCTTCAAGCAGCTTTCTCTGTTTTTCTCAAGAGGTTTTTTCCTACCGTAGCCAAGTTTTAAGTCGTGCAGCAACTTGCGGACGGCGTAGTTTACGCATCGCTTTGGTTTGGATCTGCCGCACTCGTTCACGCGAAAGATTAAAGATACCGCCCACCTCTTCTAGAGTGTGAGTCTCACCTGTGGTCAAGCCATAGCGGAGCGCCATAATGTCTCGTTCGCGCTCGGTCAGCACCTCGCCCAAGACTGCATAGATCTCTTGACGCATCATCGTTTCACTCATCTGAGCCTCTGGCGACTGCGTGCTGTGATCTTCCAGCAGCTCCATGAGTTCAGTGTCTTCACCTTTGCCGACACGGTGGTTAAGTGAGAGCGATCGCCGTCGCACCTGTTGCAGGTTACGGAGCTGCTCAGCCGTCATATCCAACGATGCGGCTAGTTCATCCTCAGTTGGGTTACGGTTGAGGTCTTTGCGTAGCTCCCGATGGGCTTTTTTCAGCTTGTTCAGCTTTTCGACAATGTGAATCGGCAGACGGATTGTGCGGGCATCGTTGGCGATCGTCCGAGTGATGCCCTGACGAATCCACCAGTAAGCATAGGTGGAAAATTTGTATCCCTTGTCTGGATCAAACTTTTCGGTGGCGCGATTTAGCCCTAACGCCCCTTCCTGAATCAAATCTAGGAAGGGCACACCTCGATTGAGATAGCGTTTGGCGATCGACACCACTAGCCGCAGATTGGAGCGAATCATCTTTCGCTTAGCGACACGACTGAGATAGAGCCGATGCTCTAGCTGCCGTTCGTTGAGTTCTAGAGCTTTAGCCAGATCGGCTTTCACGGGAGGGCGATCGAGTTCTTGTGCAAGGCGTTCGCGGAGCTTCTCGATTTCGGCTAAAAACTTGACGCGACGAGCAAGCTCAACTTCTTCGTCTGCCTTCAGG
>CASBQM010000626.1 GCA_949127645.1 Synechococcales cyanobacterium PMM_0036 | reverse complement strand
TGGTGGTGCCGCCGCTGCCAATCCCCAAATTTGACGGGGAATTTGTTCCTAATCAAAACCGAGTCCAGCGCTTGAGAGTCTGGTTTGGCAAGCTAGACAATATGGCGCTAATCAGCCATCTAGACTTGATTCGGCTATTCGATCGCGCTATTCGTCGTGCCTCCATCCCGATCGCTTTCACAGGCGGCTTTCATCCGGGACCTCGCATTGCGCCCGCCAGCGCCTTGCCTCTGGGCGTGACCAGCTCTGGTGAAATTGTTGATTTTGACCTGACGCAAACGATGGCGATCGATGAATTTCGCCAAAAGCTTGCGGCTCAGTTGCCAGCAGAAATGCCAATTTATCGGGTAGAGGCGATCGATCCCCATGCGCCCTCGGCAACTCAAAGACTCGACCGAGCGGAGTATTTGATTAGCGTCAGCGCAATTGATTCTTCTGGAGAAGCTGCTTGGATAGCACCAGCGATCGCTGACTGGCAGATCTGGATTGCCAAGATTAAGGACATTTCTGAAATTTGGATGGAGCAAACCACAAAATCGGGGCAGGTGCGCCAGGTCAATTTGCGCGATCGCTTGTTTGAGTTAGACATTGTGGAACCTCCGCTGCAAAGACCCCCCTCTGACTCTGAAGCCATTACCTTACGTTTTGTAGGCACCTGTCACAACGACGGCAACTTGCTGCGCCCAGAGCATTTAGTCTATATGCTGCAACAGATGAGCGATCAAGAATTTCAGCTCCTACATATCCATCGTCAACAGCTCTGTTTGCTCTGAGAGGTTAATCTGATAGCTTGCTCTGAAAGGTTGATCTATCTATGGGTTGATGTTCTTAAGAACTGAATTTGGTCAACTTATAGGAGAAGCTACACAAGAGGCAAAGCAATGCGTAAACTTAATATTGGTTTGAGTGAAGAGCAGCGTCAGGGCGTAATCGAACTTCTGAATAAAGATTTATCAGATGCCTATCTACTGCTGATTAAAACCAAAAAATATCATTGGGATGTGACCGGACCCCAGTTCCGCACATTGCACCAGCTATGGGAAGAGCAATATCAAGCTTTAACTGAATCTGTGGACAGCATTGCAGAAAGAGTTCGTACCCTAGGTGGATATCCTGTAGGCACAGCCGAAGGATTCTTGAAGATGGCATCTATTAAGGAACATGCGGGTGATGTACCGGCTGCAACCGACATGGTGGCAAACCTTGTAGAAGATCATGAGCAGATTATTCGTAATTTGCGTGACCACGTTGACCAAAGCAGCGAAAAGTTTAGTGATGAAGGTACCGCTGACTTTTTGACTGCTTTAATGGAAGCCCATGAAGAGATGGCATGGATGTTGCGCTCCTTTATTGAAGGCGAGTCAGTTGTATCTGATGGCAACAAGACCAACACCAAAATCAAAACTCCTGTAGGCGTGTAGAGCAATCGGTATTCACAGCTTTCTTGCCAGAGGCACCTAGAAATTAGATAGAGGAGACAGAAGCCTTGGTTTCTGCCTCCTTTTTGTTGAGGTTTATTACTTTAGACGCTCAATGTTTAGACATTAGCAACATGATGTCCCGCAGCAACAATCAGTTGTTTAAAAGTCGTTTCAGAAGCTTGCGACTCGACTGTAACCATCTGTGTATCTACATCTATGTCTACTTTTGCTTCAGGCTCAGAGGTCAAAATTGTATCCATTAAAGATTTTGCAGCCTCTGGAGTGTTGAGAGTTGGGACATGGAGTTTAAGTGCCATATTCTTCCGAGGATAGAGTTCAATTTCATTATCTGGCTTTCCTCAAACCCACACATTTAGCTACAGACGGAGCTTTGTACATCCTTGGATAGAGAGTAACAGGTTGGAAGGCTTAATCTTCGATCGCTCCTGCCCTGAATGATGGTAAGTAATAGCTAGCCACTAGAGCAATCATCAGCCACCAGAGCGTGCTGACCTGCGGACGATACCAAACAGTATCTACCAAACCATGAGACAGCATTCCTAGCATGGAGGCAACGGCAGCCATTAGCCAAAAAACCTCTCGGTCAGCAGTCTGCCGTAGCTGCTGGATCTGCACCCAGCCTTGATTAAAGGTGACTAACAAAATCCACAGGAAGCAGGTTAAGCCCACTAGACCTGTCTCAACCGAAATTTCTAGCGGGATCGAATAGGCGCTCAGCGCCGTATATCCTGCTTGCTGATAGCGCGGATATATCTTATTAAAGGCATCATTGCCAGGTCCAATCCCCAAAATCGGGCGGTCGCGGATCATCTCAACCACCGCCATCCATACGTTGAGGCGAAAGTTGTTGCTGCTGTCGTCTCGCCCTGCAAACATACTCATGACGCGATCGCGCAGGGGATCAACTGCCCCGACTGCTAAAATGACCACCGCCGCCGAAACTCCTAGGGCGATCGGCAACGACCACAGCCGCCAGAATCTCGGCAGATAGCGGCTAAACCAGTAAATTAACAGCATTAGCAGGACAAAGCTAGACACCACTAGACCAATCCATCCGCCCCGACTATACGTCAGAACCAGGCAGGATGCGTTGATCATCCACATACTCAACGCCAGAGCTTTAGGCAGCCATCGTTTCCAGGCAAAGAAAGCCGCTGCGCTGAAGATGACGGCGGGTAAGATGTAGCCTGCCAGTAGATTAGGGTTGCCCAAAAAGCTATAAACTCTTGTGGTTCCTACCATTGTTGAACCTTGATCAACCCAGGTGGCAAGAGCTGTCGCGCCAAAAAACCACTGCCGCAGCCCTACCACGCTAACCAGTAGCGCTACCAATAAATAGACCAAAATCACGGCGGAGCGAATGCGGGGCGATCGTAGTACCCGTGCCATCAGGGCAAACAGAATCATATACAGCGTTAGCTTCGTCCAGCCCTCAAACGCGGCTGATCGAACGGGCGATAGAGCCGTCGCAACTGTTGCAATTCCCCAGTAGAGCAGCACCAGCAGATGAATCGGAGTGGTATGACCAATGAATGGATTGACAATTTGCGAATCGTCAATTTGCGGATTGCCAATTCCTGCGTCATCAGAGAGCGTGAGCAGTAGCCAGAATGCAGCACAAGCTATCAGCACCACTCCAGTCAGCCCATTAGAAACAAACGGAGACAATCCAAAAACGAGTGCAACCAGCAGTGCTCCCCATTCATCCGCCCACTGCATGAACCAACTGCCCTTACGCCAATCTTTGAGCAAGCCCACCCAGCGATGGAGATAGCTCGATCGATTCCACTGCGGGAGCGGAAGATTTGTCAAAGTTAGATGCTGCCACACTGGACTCATAGATTTCAATCAGAGATTTAAGTGGTTTTACTGGGGTGGGTGTTTGAAAGCCGAATCGAACAGCAAAGCTCTGCGAGATTATACTCAAACACTACGAAGTTAACCTGGGCGATCGCAACTTTTCCAATTCATTAGAATCACTGAAACACTATTGAACTTTCGGTGAAGTTGCCTATATTTAGCTTGAAAGCGCCAATTTATTCCTGATCAATTTCATCAAGCAACGTATCTGGGAATATAACCGCTGATCTGGAAATTTCCCATGACTTTCAACATCGCAATTATTTCACAAAGACTACTTCCTCTCCTTAAATATTCCTATATTCAAGCGACAGATCTCACGGATAGCTTCATCAACTCATTTCAACATCGGGGCAGCGGACGGCGTATTAGCAGCAATTTTGTATTAGATCGCTAGCCTTCTAAATGCTGCGTCAGCAGATACCTAGAAAATGCATAAAAGACTAGCAAAGATGAATCTACATGACCTGGCGAAGATGCTGCTTACTACTTTAATCTTAAGCCTTAGCATTCTTTAATCTTAAGCTTTAGCATTAATAAAGTTGAGCTAAAACTCATGTAATATCCTACACCTTTCATCGATCTTAGCGAGTTCAAATAATAGCCGATAATACCATGCTGGGAAGCAAACTATCCTAGTAAACTAAAGCCATGAAGACGAAAGATTAGAACTTGAAACTGTTTTGAATGTTAGTCTATAGTTCTGTCAATTTCATCTAGATATAGGCACCGAATCATTTTTTGACACACTAATCTTGATTTTCAGATATCTAGATCTTTATTTTCAAAACCTATTAGGTTAGAAAAAATGGAAATTCATTGCTTAACTACGTCAATATAGTTGAGAATAATCTATGCTACGAGATGCCTCCGCATTAAGACTTTACTGCCCATTAGAGCAAAGCCGAGACATTGCTAAAGTGTATTAGCTCTACCGCAGTTTGCCGAAAGTAGAGTTATAGTAGCAGAGTTTTTTGTTGATTTAAGCCACCTGACCGCCTAATAAGAATGACTACCGACAGCGATCTGATCAAACAGTTAAGTCCCAGTGCCATGGATCAGATCATGCTATACCTGGCTTTCAGCGCCATGCGAACGGGCGGGCATCGGCATGGTGCATTTCTGGATGCTGCCGCCACGGCGGCAAAATGCGCCATCTACATGACCTACCTGGAGCAAGATCAAAATCTGCGGATGACGGGGCACCTGCATCACATTGAGCCAAAGCGAGTCAAGGTCATTGTTGAGGAAGTTCGGCAGGCGATTACTGAAGGCAAATTGATGAAGATGCTGGGTTCTCAGGAGCCGCGCTATCTGATTCAGTTTCCCTATGTCTGGCTAGAGCAGTATCCTTGGAAGCCGGGGCGATCGCGCATCCAAAGCACCAGCCTCACCCTAGAAGAAAAGCGGCAAATTGAGGAAAAGCTGCCGCCCAACCTGCCTGACGCGCAGTTGATCAACTCTTTCCAGTTTGTAGACATCATTGAGTTTCTGCACAGCCGATCGCAAGAGGAACTGCCTGCCGATCGACAAATGGCACTCAGCGAAGCTTTGGCAGAACATATTAAGCGGCGGCTGACCTACTCTGGTACCGTCACCCGGATCGATTCACCCTGGGGAATGCCCTTCTATGCCTTAACCCGCGCTTCCTATGCCCCGGCAGATGAAGAAGAGCGGACTTACACCATGGTGGAAGACACGGCTCGTTTCTTCCGCATGATGAAGGACTGGGCAGAGCGCAAGCCCAAAGCCGTCCGGGTGCTGGAAGAATTAGATATCTCACCCGATCGCATTGATGAAGCCTTAGGTGAACTAGATGAGCTGCTGCGATCCTGGGCTGATCGACATCACCAAGCAGGGGGTAAGCCTTTTGTACTGCAAATGGTGGCAGGACTCAGCGAAGAATAAAGCTGTTTGTTTTTCCAACGCATCGATCTACAGACAGGTTATTTATCGTTTGTGAAGGAAGTTTGTGAAGGAAGTTTGTGAAGATAGTCAGTAGTCTGGAGTAATTCACTGACTTGCTCTTGTTAAACTTGACGAAACAAGATTCTTCAGCTTTAGCTTTATGGGCGCTGGCTCCTGAATTTCAGATCATAGATTCTAGCTCTGTGGCTCCTGTTTCTAGACAGCAGTGGCTTTAGCATCGCTAAAGTTTTTACTTCTGGGTGCGCTACAACTCGCTGATTTGCTTACCCCCAACTGACCCAGCTCAACCGATATGACTCAAACTCCTTC
>CASBQM010000625.1 GCA_949127645.1 Synechococcales cyanobacterium PMM_0036 | reverse complement strand
GGCGTCACGGTCGTCGACGACTACGGTCACAACCCGACCGAGCTCGAGGTGACGCTGAACGCGGCGCGTCTCCGTGCCCAGACCGCTAGTCAGCGGCGGCGCGTCGTTGCCATTTTTCAGCCGCACCGGTATAGCCGCACACAGACATTTTTGAACGAATTTGCGGAATCCTTTAGAGATGCAGATGTGGTGATTACCACAGAGATCTACAGCGCGGGTGAGCCAAACACAGGGCAGGTGACAGGGCAGAGCTTGTCAGAAGCGATCGCCACTCACCATCCTCAGGTCATCTACCAAGCCACGCTGCCAGAAGTCACAGCTTATCTGCAAGCGGCATTGCTGCCAGGGGATCTGGTTCTCTTTTTAGGGGCAGGCAACTTAAATCGCATCATCCCCGAACTGATGGCGTTTTGCCAAGCCCAGGACTCCCGCTCTGAAGAGTCTCCAGCCCTGAGTTCGGTTTAGCCTCTGGTGGGTCATCACCCTTAAAACATCTCTAACACTTGCACTCCTCGCCGCATTTGCATTCCATCCTTCAAAATCATGACGCTCTCAAAAGACTTTTCCACCGTTCAGGCACCTGGCTCAGGACGCTCTAATCCCAAACTTGCGCTAGCAGAGAGTGGACATTCCCGATTTGCGTTAGGACAACAAACTGCCGGACAGTCGCCCTTGGGACAACAGCCTCAACCCATCCGGCTCCCCGGAACCGATTGCATGATTAAGCCCCAGGTGCCTTTAACCAGCTTGACTTCCTTTAAGGTGGGCGGTCCGGCAGAAATGTATATCGCGCCTCGCCGCCTTGAAGATCTGCAAGCTAGCTTTGAGTGGGCGCAAACGCATGGATTGCCTATCACCTTGCTGGGGGCAGGCAGCAATTTGTTGATTAGCGATCGCGGTATTCCTGGCTTAGTCGTCTGCACCCGCTATCTGCGCTACTCCCACTTTGATACCGAAACAGGACAGATGACGGCAGCCGCAGGAGAACCGATCGCCCGTTTGGCATGGCAAGCCGCAGAGCATGGCTTGAGCGGTCTAGAATGGGCGGTTGGCATTCCAGGTACACTAGGCGGCGCGGTGGTAATGAATGCTGGGGCGCATGGTCTCTGTACTGCCGATATTTTGGTAGACACGCATACGCTGGCGATCGACGGCACCCTAGAGGTTTGGCATCCCGATCAATTAAACTACACCTATCGCAGCTCCAAATTGCAAGCCCATACCAGCCTTGCGGCGGCAGAGGCGATTCGTCTCGTGACGCAAGCCACGCTGCAACTTCAGCCCGGTGGCGACCCGGAAGACCTGGTGGCAGCAACGACTCAGCACCTCGATCGCCGTCGGATCTCCCAGCCCTACCATTTGCCAAGCTGTGGCAGCGTTTTTCGCAACCCAGACTCCCACAAGGCAGGCTGGCTGATCGAACAAACGGGTCTGAAGGGGCACAGCATCGGCGGCGCTCAAATTGCCCAGCGTCACGCCAACTTTATTCTCAACTGCGGTGGCGCGACAGCAAACGATATTTTTCAGCTCATCCATCACATTCAGCATACGGTGGAGCAGAACTGGTCGCTGTGCCTGGAGCCAGAGGTGAAAATGATTGGTGAGTTTCAGCTTGCTTGAGCCTCACTATTTGCTTAAGCCTCGTTACTTGAACCTCGTTACTTGAACCTCATTAGAAGCTATGGGCTAAGATTGTTAGGCTAGTTTCAACTCATAGATAGCAGGGAATTATGTCTAAACAAGGACAAGGCTTTGGTTTCGGTCTTGGCAAAATGAAGGAGCTGACCGAGGCTTTCAAGAAAGCTCAGCAAGTTCAAGAAGGGGCTAAGCAGCTTCAAGAGGAGCTAGAGCAGATGGAGATTGAGGGCGAATCGGGCGGCGGTCTGGTAAAAGTTGTGCTAAGCGGCAATCAGGAGCCTCGGAGTGTCGTGATCTCTCCCGACGTGCTGGCAGAAGGAGCCGAAGTTCTCTCAGACTTAGTGGCTGCCGCCATGAAAGATGCCTACGTAAAATCTACTGCCACCATGCGCACCAAGATGGAAGCCCTGACCGAAGGGTTAAATCTTCCTGGAATGTAGGTGAGACCCTAGTGACTGAAGAATGCCAGGTTTCAGACTTTGCCAAGTTTCAAGCTTTGGAGCAACCAAGCTTTAGAGTAACGAACCTGAAACCTGCCTTCTAAGGACTATACCTGGAGTCTCCATGCTCCAGAACGCTTCAGACTATACGAAGCTCAAGCTCCAAAAGCCCAAGCTCCAAAAGCCCAAGCTTCAAAAGCCCAAGCTTCAAAAGCCCAAGCTTATAGAAGCCCCATAGATTCGTAGAGCTGCCGGACGATCGCTCCAATTTTTGTCGCATATCCCGGCATGGCTGACCATCTGGGGGCAAGTTGGGCGATCGTTGGGCAAGCCCCTCTGCGCACCAGGTGAAAACGCGGATCAACGGATGCTTGAATCAGCGGCTCGGTGCTGGCGTACGCTTTGAGGCGCTGAATATGTGCCCTTACGCCAATACGCGGGTCGAGGAAGCTCTGCCCTGTCGCTCCCGTGCCTACGCCGCCCAATCCGGCAAAATTATATTGCTCAGGCTTAGTTAGCCCGCCAAACTGAAGAAACTGAGTTTCTACGCACATTTGGGCAAAGGCAATGTCAGGATTGACCCATTCAATCTGGGCTTCCTCTCGGTAAAGCTTGGGCAGATCGGCAAACTGTGTCAGGCTTTCCGAGTTGTGCGCTTTTAAAAACATCATCATCTGCACTTCAGACGCATAGCCTCGCCCCATAATTCGATCGAGTTGGCTCACGGGAATCATGAGCGCCGATCGCAATTTTATGGTGTAGGTTTCCTGTTCCCAATGCACGGCAATATTCGACTCTCGCAGGTCGATGGCGCGGATATAAACTAGATTGCGGTAGCCTAGCCGCTGAGCTGACGGCTGCATTGCAGACTCGTGAGCTAGGTCAATACCCAACTGATCAACCAGATCAGTTGGCACATAGGCATTGCCACTCGCCAGGATGCCTTCATCGTTATACAGTCCGCCATTGAGTAAAATGCTGATGGGCTGATGGGCTTCGGGCTTCTGCTCAGACAGGGCGCGACTCCAGCTTGCCAACCCTTCCGCAATGCCCAGAGCCACATCTTGAGGCTGAGCGGGGATAACCCACTGGTCTTCAAGGTCAGTGAGTCGCCCTATCCCCAAAGTCAGGGAGGGAATCGCCACTTTCCGGCAAAAGGCGAGACTGCCAAAGTCGGTTTGAGTATCAGGCTTTGTGCCTTGGCTGGCGATTTGAGGAACGCGACGCAGATAGGCCTGCAACAACTGCTCAGCTTGAACGCGGCGCTGTTCGTTCTGCGCAATGTAAAACGCGGCGGCTCTAGATTTGACTGTATCTGAGGCAGCAGGTTGTAGCTCGATCGCCACATCTCCCTGTTGCGATCGCCGATTGATCCAATCGATCGCCTGATGGATGTTCAGATCTTCTGGAACCGAGAGAGTGTCATAGCTGCGAGACCTCAAAATCTGCGTTATTAAATCGCATAACAAAATAATTTGGCGCGTTGCGGCAATGTTGGCGATCGCCCCACCGCTTTGAGCCTCGCTGCCTCCTGCCGCAATAAAAATCCGTCCCATCGCTACTCCTTGGCAATTCCTGATGGATAAGTTCCTGATAGATTTCCTGATGGATAAGCTAACTCACCCGTTCTGTCGTTTCCAAAGGCTAATCATAGACATCAAACGGTTCCAAAGCACAAAGATTTATTGACTGATTCAATGACTTAGGGTAGGACTATTGAACTAGGTCTCATGCTAGATTAACGAAACATCCGTTCACTTTGTCTCAGAAAAAATCCAAAGATTGCTAAGAGAAAATATCGCTATGCCTGATTAGCTTCATGCCTGACTAGCGTAGGCTGCCGTGATCAAACGCCACAGGTGGTGGTATATTGTGATCTTTTCGCCTCAAATTACTGCCAGAGCTATGGAAATTCCTCGTTTGCACCCGGACACGATCGAAGAGATCAAGCAACGCGCCGACATTGTAGACGTGATTTCGGAACACGTGGTGCTACGCAAACGCGGCAAGGATTTCACCGGGCTATGTCCCTTCCATGACGACAAGTCTCCCAGCTTCAGCGTCAGTCCCGGCAAACAGTTCTACTACTGCTTTGGCTGTGGGGCAGGAGGCAACGCCATCAAATTCATGATGGAGGTAGGAAAGCGATCGTTCTCTGACGTAGTGCTGGATCTGGCACGGCGCTATCAGGTGCCGATTAAAACCCTAGAACCTGCCCAGAAGCAGGAGCTACAGCGGCAGATCTCGCTGAGAGAACAGCTCTACGAGGTGCTGGCGTTGACGGCAAAGTTCTATGAACACGCTCTGCAACAGCCTCCCGGAGAAGCCGCCCTTACCTATCTGCAAACCTCCCGGCAACTCAGCTCTGAAACCATCCAGCAGTTTCAGCTAGGCTATGCTCCGGCGGGCTGGCAGACTCTCTATGGCTATCTGATTGAGCAAAAGCGCTACCCGGTTGAGCTGGTAGAAAAAGCAGGACTCATCGTCACTCGTGCGGAAAGCAAGGGCTATTACGATCGCTTCCGAGATCGCCTAATGATTCCCATTCATGACCTGCAAGGGCGGGTGATTGGCTTTGGCGGCAGATCGCTGGGTGACGAGCAGCCCAAATATCTCAACTCGCCTGAAACCGAGCTGTTTGACAAAGGCAAAACCCTGTATGCCCTGGATAAAGCCAGAGTGGCGATCGCCAAAACCGACAAGGCGATCGTCGTTGAGGGCTATTTTGATGTCATTGCGCTTCATGCTGCCGGAATCACCAACGTTGTTGCTTCTTTAGGCACGGCTCTGAGTTTGCATCAAGTTCGGCAGCTCTTGCGCTACAGCGAATCAAAGCAGATTGTCCTCAATTTTGATGCTGATACTGCTGGAAACAAAGCCGCAGAACGGGCGATCGGCGAAGTTGCCGACCTAGCCTATCAGGGCGAAGTGCAGTTGCGAGTGCTGAATATTCCCTCGGGCAAAGATCCTGATGAGTTCCTTAAAACGCATAAGCCAGATGATTACCTGACGCTGCTCAAGGAAGCACCGCTCTGGCTCGACTGGCAGATTCAGCAGTTGCTCAAAGGCACCGATTTGAATCAGGCGGATCAGTTTCAGCAAAGCACCCAGGCAATCGTCAAGCTCTTGGGCAATCTGCCTAACGCTACGCTGAGAACTCACTATATCCATCGCTGTGCGGAGCTACTGAGCCAAAATAACGCCCATCTGACATTGCAACTCGAAGGCGATCTGCGAACTCAGGTACGGGGGCAGCGTTGGCATGGGCGATCGCAAAAGTGGGTCAGACCGGGCGATCGCACGCTCCTGGAGGAGTCGGAAGCGCAGATTCTTCGGGTTTACCTGCATTTGCATGAATACCGTACTTTCATCAAAGAGGCGCTGGACGAGCGCGATCTCGATTTCAGCATGGGGCATCATCGCTTTTTGTGGCAGCAAATCATGCACATTGAGAAGGGC
>CASBQM010000624.1 GCA_949127645.1 Synechococcales cyanobacterium PMM_0036 | reverse complement strand
TTGGAATACATCGGCAGTGATGAACTTCTGGAGGTTACACCCAAGTCGATTCGTCTGCGTAAGGTCTCGAAGAAGCTGGCTAAGCGCTAAAATCGCGCGGATTATTAGCGTAAAGGGCTAGAGCATTGTCTCTAGCCTTTTTTATTGCTCTAGCTTAATTACCCGACCAACTCCAGAACCACCTGAGCGATCGCCTCATTCCCATCCTTCGCCAAAGGTTCTGCAATTCTGGGTGGCTGCATGGGTTCTTCCAGGAAACTCCAGTCGCTTTTAAAAAATTCCTCTGGGGTAAGAATGCGATGCTGAGCGTGATCCTGGATGCCTTTGATCAGCACAGCCGCTTCGGCAAAGTCATCTCGCGTAATGGAAATAATCGGCACTCCCACCCGACAAGCCTCAGCAAAGGTGCTGTAGCCCGGTTTAGATATCACCCGACCGCACAGCGGCATAAAGTCCACCGGGCGATACTGGCGATCGCCAATCCTCACCAGGTTTGGTGCATCGGCAATTTGGCGATCGAACGTGATGAACTGCCAGTCTGGAAAGCGTCGCAGATTGTGAACTGGAACTTGATCAACCCCCAAGCCGCCAAAGGTTAGCAGCATGGTTTTCTCAATTGGCGCGGTCAGATGAAACTTCTCCCGCAAATCTGCTAGAGCAAAGCTAGGGTCGCCGCCCGTCAGCCCTACGTCTGTAATGTGAGGAAAGGCGCTCATCTCCTCATGAAAGGGCATCCGTAATAGGCGATCGCACTGGGCAAACTGTTCGCTAATCCAGTCCGCCATCTCTACAAATTCACCGCCCCAAGGACGATAGATAAAATCCCAGCCGAAGTTGCTCATCATCCAGCCAGGAACGCCAGCCGCCTTTGCGATCGGGGCCGCCAGAGGTGGAATATCGGCAAGCACGAGACTCACACGATTCTGACGAATGAAGTTGACCTCTCCGGCGATCATAGACTTATGGCGATCGCGGATTTGCTTCAGCTTTTCTAAGGTCGCCGCCTTGTCCATTGTCAGGCTATCCCCCTGCACCACGCCAATATCGAGGGCGATCGGACGGTGGATAAAATCACCTTTAATGTAAGCTTCCAGGAGCGATCGCGGGGCAGTCGTCACCAAAATCATCAGCGCTTCTGGGCACTGCTTCTGAATCTCTGCCACCACCGAGCAAGTGCGGGTAGTATGGCCATATCCGTGATTGGTGACAGCAACGTAAAGGATAGGTTGGGGCATGGGCGATAGTGTTTCTAAGCAGTAAATAACGAGCAGCGTCAAAGAAATTATCGCCTCATTTCTTGCCACGCCTGTAAAGTTTTACAGACGGATGAAGGATTCACGAAGCATTCTCGCTACCATCGCTAAATACTTCTACTTCTTTTTGACCATGCGATCGTTTCGTACTCCTGCTCCTCCATCGGAAGTGGAAACCCGAGCGCGGATTCTCAAAGCTGCCCAAAAGCTATTTGCCCGTCGAGGCTATGACGGCACCACCACCAAGGATTTGGCGCAGGAAGCGGGAGTTGCCGAAGGAACTCTGTTTCGCCACTTCGAGAACAAAAAAGCCATTTTAGTAGAGGTGGCGACGCAGGGCTGGGTCGAAATTCTCACCGATTTATTGACCGAGCTAAGCGAAATGGGGAGCTATAAGGCGATCGCCCAAGTCATGCGCCGCCGGATGCTGAATCTGCATCAAAATGCTGATCTGCTTCGGGTCTGCTTCATAGAAGCGCAGTTTCACGCAGATTTGCAGGCTCAGATTCAAACTGAAGTCATCGTCAAAATGACCGACGTAGCCGAGGCATTCTTTCAAACCGCCATGGATCAGGGGATTTACCGCCGGACAAACCCTCGCATTGTAGCGCAGGTATTCTTAGGGATGTTTGCCGTTTCCGGCTTCAGCCGCGACACCATTATGCCCGAAGCTTCTTCACCCCAAGCCATGCTAGAAATGGCGGAAGGCATTGCCGATATTTTCCTCAACGGTGTTCTAGTAAAGTAGTGCTGTAGGTGCGGCAAATATTTACCCAAAAGCTCTAAAACCCAAAATTGCTAGCTTCCTTAACTATCAGACAACAGTTTCCCAACCGTCAAATTCTTTGGCTGAAACAGGTCATTGGCAACGCGCTGCACGTCTTCTGTCGTCACTGCCTCGATCGCCTTCAAGGATTCAAACAGGTTATGCCAGTCTCCCGTCTTTGCCTCATACTCAGGCAGCAAACTTGCCATCCCCTCATTAGAAGCCAGAGTTTGCAGTAGCCCTGCTCGAGATTGGGTTTTGAGGCGATCGAGTTCTTCAATCGCCACAGGTTCAGTTTTAAGGCGAGTAATTTCTGCCTCTAGAGCAGCAGCCACCTCTTCGACGCTATGTCCTGGCGCAGTCAGGGCATAGAGCAACATGAGATTCGGGTAGCGATCGCCCGGAAAGCCATCTGCGGCTTCTACAGTTAGAGCTAGCTCTTTTTCCACTAAACCCTGATATAGACGGGAGGTTCGCCCCCCTGAGAGCAAGCCGCCAATCATTTCATACACCGCGTGATCAGGATGGGTGACAGCCGGGCGCTGATAGCCCTCCAGATACCAGGGTTCGGTGGGCAGCTTCAACGTAATCTCTTGAGGGGCAGTCTGTGCCGGAGCCGCAGCCTGAAGGTCGGCAAGGGGCGATCGCGGGGTAAATCTGTCAAAGTACGATCGCGCCATTGGCTCAACTTCGGCAGGATTCACGTCTCCAACGATCGCCACCACAATTTGACTGGGCATATAGTGAGTCTGGTAAAACTGCTGAATGTCTGCGCGGGTGAGGTCTCGAATATCTGCCTCAGAGCCGATCACCGGACGACCATACGGATTCCCTGGCAGCGCCACCTCTAGAAATTTCTCCACCATTTTACCGATCGGCGAATTGTCTGTTCGCATCCGCCGCTCTTCTAGGATCACGTTTTTCTCTTCATAAAACTCTCGGAAGACGGGTTCCAAAAATCGCTCAGATTCCAAAGACATCCAGAATTCCAGCTTATTTGCCGGAAAGCTGTAGAAATAACGAGTCGCATCGGCTGAAGTGGTGGCATTTAGCCCAACGCCCCCTGCCTGCTCCACAATTCGCCCAAACTCGTTTTGCTTGACATAGCTAGAAGCCTTAGCCTTAGCTTGCTCAAATTCTTGCCGAAGCCGGGAGCCGTTTGCCTGTGAGCCTGACTGAACTTGAGCGGACTGGATTTGAGCGGATAAGGTATCCAGGCGATCGAGCCAAGGCTTCTCAGCCCGGTAGTCAGTCGTGCCGATGCGGGTTGTACCTTTGAAGGCAAGATGCTCTAGAAAATGCGCCGCACCTGTTTTTCCAGGCTGCTCGTAAGCAGAGCCAATATTCACATAGGTCATGAAAGAGACGATCGGAGCCTGATGCCGCTCCATCACAATAAATTTCATGCCATTGTCTAGCGTAAACTCGCTAATGCGGCTTTCTACGCGATCGATATAGGGCTGAATGGAGCTATTTACCAAAGCCCAGCTAGGAGGCACAGCACCCGTGAGTAAGGCAATTAGCAGTAGCAAGAGGCAAAAAACTTGTTGAATATAACGCATCGGTGTAGTGACGATTCCCGTCTTTCAGCATAGAGACTTTTGGAGCCGATCGCCCACTCTACTGCCTCCTATTTCAAACTGCCGCTTATTCCAAGCCGAGCTGCCACAACACGGTCTGAATTTCCATCACCCGCTGGGCATTGTGCTGAGTACTGAACAAGTCCCTCGCCTGTTTTAGATTAATGCCTGCTTCCTGCGTCTGGTGCTGACGGTATTGCGCCATGCCTAAGCGATACAGCGTTTCCGCCTCATCCAGGTGAGAATCTTCAGATTGGCTTGTTTCTGTTACCCAATGGGCTACAGGACGAGTTGTCAAAAAAGTAGAGAGCGCAGAGGCAACCCCAGACCGCTGCTTGTCTTCGGCAAAAAAATAGTTTAAGCGAACCTGTTTCCCATTGACCATGCGAAAGCTGATGCGATAGGTGGTGTGCAGCCTTCCTTTGTACCGCCTAGAACGAACGTCCAGATCGGCTGAGATCACCTGATGCAGCGGGTGTTCGCTGACTTGCGTTCCCCGAATACCCCACCGGGCAATTCGCAGTTTTCCCGTCGTTTTATCTAAGTCACAATGGGTGACTCGACACACGGCTACCCCCAGAAAAGCGCCCGGTCCCAGCAGCAAACCGCCGAATAGCAACATCCAGGGGCGATCGTCCTGCTGAACTTGTAGTGAAAGCTGATGAGAATCATCTACAAAACCGTTAATTTGGGAGGCGATCGCCTCTTTTTGCTGCCAATCTCCGCCGTAGTCAGTCAACTGAACAGTCCCAAGCCCTGTTGAAAGCAGGACAGCATGAGTGATTCTACCCTTGCTACTGCGATGTCTATCAATGTTGGCTCCCTGCAAGTTATTCAACGATTGTTGGCTAGACCCAACGCCCAGCGCCCCAAATCTACTGAGCTGACACTGGCTCTGGGGAGAAAGACCTCGATGGCAGGTTAGCGTAGTCAGCTTACCTAGCGCGATAATGATCAAACCAGCAAGGATTAGACCCACGGCACTAAGCCAGAGGGGAATAGCGCGATCGCGGAGAACAATTCGATGAGGCGTTAGCTCTAGAATTTTCATTGATACTCATCAAGCTAGAAGGGCGCTGAGAACTCTCTAACCTCAAGTGTTCCCCGTCTAGGAATATTCAGCAAACCTCTCAAAAAACCAATCAAATAACGTCGAGCTCGAATGTGTTAGTGTAGATACATTGTAATTACATAACGGGAAAGATATGGTTGCTGGCATCAAGACCCGTGTGATTAAGATTGGCAACTCTCAGGGCATCCGCATTCCCAAAACTTTGCTAGAGCAGTTGAATCTGGGCGAAGAGGTTGAGCTAGAAGTGCAGGAAAATCAGCTTGTGGTGCGCCCTATCTCATGGGTGCGTCAGGGCTGGGATCAGCAGTTTTGCGCCATGGCTGAACACCAAGACGATCGCCTTCTAGATGAATCCGCCCTAAGCCTTACGTCCTGGGACGATGATTGGAACTGGTAAACGAAACGATTACTCTGCAAAGCGATCGTTGAAAGGTGATCGTTGAAAGACGATCGTTGAAAGACGATCTCCTCAACCCGCATCGACCGGAGCAAGTTGAGTGGATTAGGGCGATCGCTCCTAGCCTCATTCCTGGCATACTATAGAGTCTCCAAGCCCTTTTATTCAAGACATGAGGTAGAGCCATGGGACAGTACGATCGCGTAATTATGATGGCAGAAGATGAGTTGACGCAGTATAGTACCGACGCGCGCAAAATTGAAAAGCTGCGGCAAAAAATTGGCTTATCCGTTTCGCTAGCCGAGCAAAAGCAGATTAAAGCAGCGCTATCAACTGAGCTACCCCAGGATGGCTTTAGCAAGCTGATAGAGACGCAGCGCCAGACGATCGCCCTGCCCTTCTGGGGAATTGCTGGTCTAGGTCTGCTGTTTGGCATCTCTATGTTTCAGCCGCTAGACTTTTTGGCAACTATTGGCGGCACGGCGGCGGCGATCGTTATTCAAAAGCGAGGCTGGAAGCTGCAAGCCAAACGTTTGGTTTTAACTACGCTGGAAGAAATCGAGCGTGCCCGTAATCCTGTAGTCAGCTAATGGTTTTCTGGCAGCCCTACCGATGCCTCTAGAGCAATGAGACAC
>CASBQM010000623.1 GCA_949127645.1 Synechococcales cyanobacterium PMM_0036 | reverse complement strand
GCGATGTATATGAATTCAACTTCTGAGGTTCCGTCTACTTCTAAACCTGCGATCGCTGTTGATCACCTCGACCATTTTTTTGGAGAAGGCGAGCTGCGTAAACAGGTGCTTTTTGAGATTAATCTCTCGATCGCCTCTGGCGAAATAGTCATTCTAACAGGGCCCTCTGGTTCGGGAAAAACAACCCTACTTTCGCTGATGGGCGGTTTGCGATCGCCCCAATTGGGCAGTCTGCGGATTCTGGATACAGAGCTAGTGGATGCGGCAAAAACCGTAGCAGTGGAGGCGCGGCGCTCCTGCGGCTACATTTTTCAGGCACACAATTTGCACAGCAGCCTTACTGCTCAGGAGAACGTCATGATGGGGCTGGAGGTTCACGGCAATTACCTTCGCTCGGAACGGCGCGCTCGATCGCTAGAAATCCTGGCGCTAGTGGGCTTGGAGGAGCGGAGTCAGTATTATCCTGAGAACCTGTCGGGCGGGCAAAAGCAGCGGGTGGCGATCGCCCGTGCGTTGGTCAGCCATCCCCAAATCGTGCTGGCAGATGAACCCACGGCTGCGTTAGATAAACAGTCTGGTCGAGATGTGGTTGACTTGATGCAAAAACTCGCTCAGGAACAGGGTTGCACCATTCTGATGGTGACGCACGACAATCGAATTCTCGACGTTGCCGATCGCATTGTCTATATGGAAGACGGCAAACTGGTTAAAGCCCCAGAAGCATCCACACTACAGGCTACAGCATAATTTTCTGGCAGCCAGCCATAAATGAGACCGTAAATGAGACCGTAAATGAGACCGTAAATGAGAATTGAGGCGAATCATCTGTTCTAGCTCTACGAAACGATTCTTGGAGTCTACAAAGTTAAAGAAAAGGCGCTTTTATCCCAAGGAAATCACCCATGAGCGAATCTCACAGCAATAAACAGAACTTGAAAGGGAATCAAACTCAGAAATCATCTCATCATCAGGTCAAGCCAAACTACGGCGTTGATGCGCCAGGAGTGATGTGGAATTTTTTGCGAGTTGGCGTGAGTGCGATCGCGGTTGGGTTGCTCAGCCTGTCCTTCAACACGCTCGGTATTATTGCTTTCTGCGCGGGTCTTGTGCTGTGTACTGTAGGATTGGTCAGCCTAACGCTGGGTCTAGTCATGGTCGTTTATGCCCTGCGCGGAAAGTTCATTTACCGAGACTATATGTTGAGTCTGATTGATTGGCAGGGGGATGAAATGGTTCTAGATGTGGGTACGGGGCGAGGATTGCTGATGATTGGTGCTGCCAAACGGTTGACCACTGGAAAGGCGATCGGGATTGATATTTGGAATGACGAAGACCTGTCCGGCAACACAGTTGAGAACACACTGAAGAACGTTGAATTGGAAGATGTGAAGGATAGAATCGAACTCATGACTGAAGACGTTCGCCAAATGAGTTTTGCTGATGATTCATTCGACGTGATTCTTTCCACCTATTGCCTCCACAATATCGAGAATGAACAAGAGCGTGAAGCATCCTGTCTCGAAATTGCCCGCGTCCTCGAACCGGGTGGCACTGTGTTAATCTCCGACTATATTCCAACTCATGATTACGCAAAAGCTTTCACCGCAGCAGGGTTAAGCGTAAAAAGCTCAAAGCCCTACCTATTGAAAGCCTTTGCGCCAATGTGGATGGTTGTTGCAACCAAAAAATGTTAAGCGCTGGCATTATGGATAAGGCTATCAATTTGAGACCAGCGCTGGATTTCCTAATTCAGCTTCAAGCCCACAACGATCGCGACTGGTTTGAACAAAATCGGGCGATCTACCAGACTGCCAAAGAACAGTTTGAGCAACTGGTTAATCAGGTGATTGCTGAGTTGAGAGCAATCGAAGATTTGGGGGACATTACCGCCAAAGACTGCGTGATGCGCATCTACCGAGATGTTCGGTTTTCAAAAGACAAGTCGCCTTACCGAACCCATTTTGCTGCCTCGATCGCGGCGGGCGGCAAAAAATCGTCCCGAATGCCTTACTATCTGCACATTGCCCCCCATGATCAATCTTTCCTGGCTGGCGGTCTGTATATGCCGACAGCAGCTCAGCTAGCACGGTTTCGAGAAATCATTGATCAAAATGCTAAGCCCTTCAAAACACTGCTCAATCACAAGACCTTCAAGCTTTTGTTTGGTGAACTCAGCGGTGAGAATCTTGGTGAGAAACTAAAGACGGCTCCGCAAGGCTATTCTCGTGACCATCCAGAAATTGAGCTTTTGAGACTCAAACAAGTCATTGTCTCTCGTGCCCTATCGGATGAAGCCGTATTAGCTGACACCTTTTTGGCTCAAGTTGTTGAAACCTGTGCCGGGCTGAAGCCTTTGCTGGATTACCTGAACGATCGGATTGCAAACATCGATTAGCAATCAGGTTCGGATGCATTAAATGCAAGACGAACTTTTACAATTCGAGGAGCTTCAGGACGTTATTTAATTTGCTGCTGAAAGTAATCTCGCAAATCGGCTGCTAATGCTGGCACCTGAATGGCGCGGTGTATCAAGTCCTGACTGGCTTCACGTACGTAGATCTGCACAATATCGGCAACCGTAACATTATTTTCGTCACGGCTCACTAGCTCGATCGCATCTCCTGCCCCCACTTCACCCTCTTGAACTACCGAAAAGTAGATGCCGCTCAAACGGCTGTCCAAAAACCGTTTAGCCATATCGTCTCGTCCAAACTTGAGGTTGAGTTTGAAGCAAGGGAATCGAGGCTGTGTCACCCTGACCTCAGCCGTGCCAATGCGAAAGCGATCGCCAATATTTACCGTCGTTTCCGATAAACCCTCGATCGTCAAGTTTTCGCCAAACGCACCCCAAGGCAAGTCTTCTTCCGGCAACTCCTGCCGCCAGTGGGCGTAATGCTCTATGGGATAGGCATAAATGGCTTTCTCAACCCCTCCATGAACGGTCAAATCCGCCTGTCGATCGCCGTCTAGATTGAGCGATCGCATCATCACTCGTCCATCCACAGGTTGCTTAAAAATTCCGGTCGTGACGGGTTTCCCCTTCCAGTCCACTTCACGCGGCACGCCAACGCAAACAGAAAGCAGTTTCATTAGGTAGCCCCCTCAATAACTTTCTGAGACTTTACCGCATCTTCTCGCCGCTTTCTTCTTTATAATGTCTGCGATTCATAATGGTTGGAGATACAATTCTTAGATGCCCCATAGCGTTTTTGCGTAAATCTGCCGCGATGACAGAACCCGGAAGCTACAAAGATACGGTTAATTTGCCCCAGACAAAGTTTGATATGCGTGCCAATGCCGTCAAACGAGAACCCGAGCTGCAAAAATTCTGGGCAGACCACAAAATTTACGAAAATCTGTCAGAGCATAATCCTGGAGCGCCGTTCACGCTACATGACGGACCGCCCTATGCAAACGGGGCGCTGCACATTGGTCATGCGATGAACAAAACCCTCAAGGACATTATCAACAAGTATCAGCTTTTGCAGGGGCGCAAGGTTCGCTTCGTGCCCGGTTGGGATTGTCACGGACTGCCGATCGAGCTGAAAGTCCTCCAGGAAATGAAGCCTGAAGAGCGCCAGAACCTCACGCCGCTAGAACTGCGCCAGCGGGCAAAAGAATGGGCGTTAGTGCAGCAGCAGCAGCAGTGCAAAAGCTTTATGCGCTACGGGGTTTGGGGCAATTGGGAACATCCCTATCTGACAATGCTGCCCAAATATGAGGCGGCACAAATTCATGTGTTTGGTCAGATGGTGCTGAAGGGCTATATCTATCGTGGCTACAAGCCGGTCTACTGGAGTCCTAGCTCTCGTACGGCGCTTGCCGAGGCAGAGCTAGAATATCCGGAAGGGCATACTTCGCGGAGTCTGTACGCGGCGTTTCGCATGGTCAGTCTGTCAGAGGCGGCGACAGCACTCCAGCCCTATCTGTCGGATCTGGGAGTCGCCATCTGGACGACGACACCCTGGACGATTCCGGCAAACCTGGCGGTCGCGGTCAATCCAGACCTGAAGTATTCGGTAGTAGAAGCGGCAAATCTGCCGTTTAAGTACCTGATCGTCGCCACCGATCTGGTGGAGCGCCTAGCTAAACTGTTTGAAACTGAGCTGACGGTGAAGGCAACCCTCACAGGCAAAGACCTAGAGTATTCCACCTATCAGCATCCCTTGTTCGATTCTCTGCCAGAGACGCTCCGCGATCGCCAAAGTCCGATCGTCATCGGTGGCGATTACGTCACGACCGAATCCGGGACAGGGCTAGTGCATACGGCTCCCGGTCACGGTCTGGATGACTTTTTGGTAGGTCAGCGCTACGGTCTGCCGCTGCTGTCGCCTGTAGACGATGCCGGAAATTTCACCGATGAGGCGGGCAAGTTCAAGGGGCTGAACGTCCTGAAGGATGCCAACGGAGCGATCGTCGAAGCTCTCACCGCCGCCGGATCTTTGCTCAAAGAAGAAACCTACGCCCATCGCTACCCCTACGACTGGCGCACCAAAAAGCCCGTCATCTATCGCGCTACCGAGCAGTGGTTCGCCTCGGTTGCCGGGTTCCGCGATCAGGCTCTGGAGGCGATCGCTGCCGTCACCTGGATTCCGGCGCAGGGCGAAAACCGGATCACCTCGATGGTGGCTGAGCGATCGGACTGGTGCATCTCGCGCCAGAGAAGCTGGGGCGTGCCCATCCCGGTGTTCTATGACGAAGCGACGAATGAGCCATTGCTGAATGCCGAAACGATCGATCGGATTGAGCAAATCTTTGGCGAAAAAGGCTCGGATGCCTGGTGGGAAATGACCGTAGAGGAGCTATTGCCGGAGCAGTACCGCAACGATGGGCATACTTACCGCAAGGGTACCGACACGATGGATGTCTGGTTCGATTCTGGTTCTTCCTGGGCGGCAGTTTTACAGGCGGGAGCTTACGGCGGTGAGCCGTTGCCTTACCCAGCAGACTTGTACCTGGAAGGCTCTGATCAGCATCGCGGCTGGTTCCAGTCGAGCTTGCTAACTAGCGTGGCGGTGAATGGCTACGCTCCCTACAAAACGGTGCTGACCCACGGCTTTGCCCTGGATGAGCAGGGTCGCAAGATGAGCAAATCGATCGGCAATGTCGTCGATCCGGCAGTGGTGATTGAGGGCGGTAAAAATCAGAAGGAGGAGCCAGCCTACGGCGCGGATGTCTTGCGGCTGTGGGTGTCTTCGGTGGACTACTCCAACGATGTGCCCTTGGGTAAAAATATCCTGAAGCAGTTGGCGGATGTCTATCGCAAGATTCGCAATACAGGGCGCTTCCTACTGGGCAGTCTGCATGACTTTGACCCTACAACCGACACCGTGCCCTACGCCCAAATGCCCGAACTCGATCGCTATATGCTGCACCGGATGACGGAAGTTTTCGCAGATGTAACCGATGCCTTTGAGACTTACCAGTTTTTCCGCTTCTTCCAAACCATCCAGAACTTCTGTGTGG
>CASBQM010000622.1 GCA_949127645.1 Synechococcales cyanobacterium PMM_0036 | reverse complement strand
GCCCCCCAACCCCCCAATTCTGGGGGACTTTGAATTCCGGAAGTCCCCCAGAATTGGGGGATATAGGGGGCTTAGGAGCTTGAAGCATAGCAAAGAAACCTTGTGTGTACACGGTAGCCCAGAGCGGGGGAGAGGTTGGGGTGAGGGCAGTTTGACCTTTATTCAGTCAATCAGCCCTGCTGCTCTACTTGAGGATGCCAAAATAGAAGGCTGCAACCACAAAGTTGATAGCCAGGAGGACAAGTGCCCATCCGGTACGGAAGGTATAGGGTGGCTTACTGGGTGGCTTGGAGGTCATTGATTTGGAGGTCATAAACTTTTTCTCCTCTGATTAAAGATAAATAGCTAAAAGCTTCAAGAGTATTATCGAGCAATCGGGAACCCAAAAATCTTTTGAAGCAGCAAAACTTAGCAAGTGGGCTA
Organism: Synechococcales cyanobacterium PMM_0036; assembly: GCA_949127645.1. Classification (GTDB taxonomy): domain Bacteria; phylum Cyanobacteriota; class Cyanobacteriia; order Elainellales; family Elainellaceae; genus Drouetiella. The sequence continues at coordinate 6,825 of CASBQM010000622.1, read as the reverse complement.
ATTCTGCATTTCTACAATCTCTACCCTCATTCATGAGCGCCTCATCAAACACCCCTCTCAAGAAAGAAATTACTGCCTCACTCCTGTCCTGCATGGTAGGAACTGCGCACCAGCGGAGCCGATCGCACATGGGAAAACCCTAGCTCACGGGCAGCTTGTCCCAGTCGATCGAATTCTTCAGGAGTCCAATACTTCTGCACGGGCAGGTGATCGAGCGAAGGACGCATATACTGCCCTAGGGTGAGGCGATCGCACCCCACTGCTCTTAAATCTCGCAGCGCCTCCAAGATTTCTGCCTCCGTTTCGCCATGCCCCAGCATCAGCCCCGACTTAGTGGGAATTGTTGGATTAAGGTCTTTGACAATCTGGAGAACCCGGAGCGATCGCTCATATTTTGCCCCTCGCCGCACCGGATTTTGTAGCCGCCGCACGGTTTCCACATTGTGGTTATAGCAAGCTGGAGCCGCCGCCACCACGGTTGCAATTCGCTGTCTCTGCCTTTCTTCACCACTCAAGCCTTCACCACCTAAACCACCCCAAAAATCGGGAGTCAGCACTTCAATTTGCGTCTGAGGGTTTGCCTGCCGAATTGCCGTCATCACAGTCACAAACCAGCCCGATCCCTGATCAGGCAAATCATCTCGCGCCACCGAAGTCAGCACCACATAGCGCAGCCCCAACAAGCTCACCGCTTCCGCCACCTTTCGCGGTTCTTCTGGGTCTAGCGGCATTGGCGCATGACCTTTATCGACCTGGCAAAAAGCACAGCTTCGAGTGCAGACAGCCCCCATCAGCAAAAACGTGGCGGTCTTCTGGGCATAGCACTCGCCGCGATTGGGACATCGCCCTTCTTCACAAATAGTGTGAATCTGCCGCTGCTTAATAATTTGCTGCACAGTCGAGATTTCGCTGGCTTTGCCGATCGGACGACGCAGCCACGGGGGCAAGCTTGCCAAGGGCGATTCCCTCACACTTGATGCTCTAACATTGGAGGCTCTAGCATTGGAGGCTGGATTCAGTTCAACCATAAATTCAAGATTTTTCTGGAGCGCGGTAGGATGGTGGGCAGTTCAGGGAATAGTTAAAGATATGCAAATCAAGATAGCATTCAAATTAGCTAACATCGGTTAGGCGTTTCAGCCGTTCTCAGATTTCATCTATCACCTCCACAGGAGTTCGTCGTGGCAAGTCACAAAATCCTGGTTATTGACGACAGCAGAGTTATCCGCAACATGGTGAGAGACATGCTGCCCAAGGGTAATTTCCAGGTTCTAGAAGCCAAAGATGGCGTTGAAGGACTTGACTGCATTCGGCAAGAGCGTCCTAATCTGATCATGCTAGATTTTTTGCTGCCTCGCATGAGTGGCTGGGAAGTTTTTCAACAAATTCAGACCAGTCCTGAGCTGCAATCTATTCCTCTAGTGCTAATGTCAGGCCGGCGGGAGGAAGTTACCGAGAAAATTTCTGAACCTTTCGAGTATTTTGAATTCATTGAGAAGCCTTTTGAGCAAAAAGAGCTAATTGAAGCGATCAAGGCGGCGATGACGAAAGCTCGTCTGCCACGTCAGCGACCTGTTGTGCCAGTACAGGCTCCTGCTGCCAGCGCCGCATCGGGTGCAGAGATCGTGGCGCTAACGCAAAAGGTCGAAACAATGCAGGGAGAGATCGATCTGCTGAAGAAGCAAATGACGCAGCTTTTGACATTCATTCGGCAAAAGTTGAAGTAAAGCCCCTGATTTCTAAAAAATATAGCTGTCGCCAGTTGGCTTAGGACATTTTGGGTGGGGCGCTTCGCGCCCCACCCAAAATGTCCCCGTTCTAACCGCCTTGGCGGTTGCTGTAAGTTCAAGGCATCAGGAATTTGCAAGGATTTGTAAAGTAGATTGTGTCAAAGGTCAAAACAAGATCTAATGAACTCATTACTTGAGACACAAATCCATGACCTTTCGGCTTCAAGTTCATCTTGCAAGTAAGCCAGTAGGGCAGAAGCATCCAGAACAGCTCTCATCTGTTCTCTTCATTTTTAGCTGCTTCATATTGATCTTCAATCAGCTTATCGGCAAGGCTTCTCTCTGAGGATATGAGAAAACCGTGACTTTAAACGATGTTTAATCGTTTCTTGTTTTTCGAGCACTAGCCGATCTGCCCCGATATGAGCAATAAGAGTCGCCAAGTTCAAAGCCTAACGATCGCCACAACGATGTTGGTAGCTCTAGGGAACCCTGCTGGCTGAGATAAATCTCTGTACGTTGAGGGGAATCAGGCATTGTCGTTCTTGGGCTGAGACTTTGAACTGATGCCTATGATTACAGATTAGGAGTATGCGATCGCCCCTCTCCTGCTGCTATGCAGTTCAGAATCAGTCAGAAGAACCTGGCTGAAAGGGGCGATCGATCGGGCAGGGTTGGAGGGCGATCGTGTGGGAGCAGTCTAATCTTGAGGGCAGTTCGATCGCTCGTTCAACACTACAAACCCTCCCTATTATAAAATTCCTCAATTACCTCTTTGATTTCAGCCGCGATTACATCATCGTTATCAGATTTTGAGTAAATCAATAGCAGCAAAATCTGGGTTGGCGATTCGAGGGAATAAATCAATCGATAGCCACCCCTTTTCCCTTTTTGAACATCGCTGTTTTTAATGCGAACTTTGAAAACTGTATATCCTGTTCCTTGAACTTGATCGCCAATGATTTCTCCAGCCTCAAGTTGTTGAATGATTGGCTGAAGATCTAATCGAATTTTGCGATATCGCTTGGCAAGATCACGAACTTGTTGTTGAAAATCATCGGTGAACTGAACCTGAATAGTAGGTCGCTCATTCGACATCAATGCCTTCCCATAGTTCTGCAACAGGATGAGTGCGTCCTGTTTTTACATCCTGCAAAGATCGACGCAAACTTTCTAGAATCTCCTCTCTAGACTGCTCGTCCTCAGCAGCTTGCAATGTGGGGCGGTTTCTACGAGACTTGGAGAACAGGAGAAAATCTAGGACTTCTTCTACCAGGTCATCAGAGACTTGAGTCAATTCTTGGAGTAGTTGCTCTCTAGCAGTCAGTGATTCTTTAGCCGTCATGAATACATTCTCCTGAGACGATCGCCACCTCCATAATTATAGGTTATGGCGATGGGGAGTACGATCGCCCCTCTCCTGCTACTATGCGGTTCAGAATCAGTCAGAAGAACCCGGCTGAAAGGGGCGATCGATCGGGCATTGTTGGAGTGCGATCGCTTTACTTGATGAAAAGATGTTTGTGGCGGCGATCGCTTCAATCTCACTGACGATCGGGCTATGGAAGTTTCAGCGGTTTTAATTGTGGCTGCGTTGGGTAGGCGATCGCATAGTCTCAGACAATGGATTGCTGATCCTACTCTTCTAAAAGTCGCCACCACTCGATCGCCCCGAAACGCCATGATGATACAGCAAGTAATGATTGGACTGCCTGAAGCTGAAAGGGGCGATCGCTTGTGAATTGTTGGAGGGCGATCGCATTCAGCAGAGTCGGCAGCGCATCAGAAATTTGGCTCAGGTTATTGGGCACAGGTGAATCCTTTACAGCAGGGTGAACTAAGATACAGTTAGGGACATCAAATCTATAGACGTCAAATCGTTGCTAGTTGAAGTCAGGCATTTTTCGCGATCGCCAGCAGAATTTTTCTATGTGTTCCAAGGAACAATCGCCTCCTCCAATTCGTACTGTTATAGCTGTCGCCACTACTCTCAGGATATTTCTGTGATGGCAGTAGCTATGTCTCCTAGTTGTGGAAAATTGAAGGAACGATCGCCGTGAAAGTTGAACCGAGATACTTTGCTACTGCTTTTTACCAGCCGCAGTTGAGTCTTGGAGTACCTCCATTTGATGCACCGAAAGAGACACCTCCACTACTGAAAATACAGCCTAACTGGTATGTTTCGGCACCCACTGCAATCCTAAAGTTTCGACAATCTCCAGCATTCCAACCTGATGGAACCCAAGTCGTATCACGCCAGTTACCAGAGACGACAACGCTGCAAAATTTGCTTCCGGCAGTTTGTGCAGTAGCTGTTTTCAAGTTGCCTGAAACGATCACAAGGCTTAACACTACAGTTAGCAAAACCATTCCTAAAAGCACCCTAGCTCTCTTCATTTGCTGCACTTCCTATTTTTTAAGATTTCCTTCTACTCAAATCGAAGCATCAAACCTTGGAACTATGAGAAATCGTGGAGGAGCTATCTGACTCGATTCACAAAAGTAATCCTAGAGATATTCACGGATCTTTACAGACATAATCTTGCGATCGCCAACACAATCTTGCTGTGTTTTGAAAAATTCCTGTAAAAGAATGCTCCTGAATTTGGAGTATTGCTGGAATGGCTCTAATCTCACGTACCGTCAAATCGGAAAACATTGTTAAGTATGCAGAGAGCATCAGGAAATATCCTGTACTTTCTGGGAAGCACTGCTTAACAAAACTTATGAAATTTGAGCCAGCCCTAAAAGTTGCCCACGAAGTAACCGTTGTTTTATGGTTCGCCATAATCTCCAAATGATTGGGAAAATTTAGCCGATGCGCTTGTTAACCCTCTCAAGTAAGGTTGTCAGACTCAGCCGGAAGATACAATACGGCGATCGACGTATCCCTTTATTAAGCGCCCAAAGCCCTGTCAGAAGAAGGGGCAGCACTTTCAAACGGTGTTATTCATTTTGAAGCAGCAACCCACTTACCCTTGAAGAACGATGGAAAGTTGGATGCAGGTTGATGGGCGGCAGCTATTGGAAACGTTGCGATCGCTTTACGAACCTTGCAGCTTAGAGGAGTTTCCAGCAAGATCACTGTCAATCTTGTCAAAATTAGTGGGCGCTGAACTGTTTGGCTACACCAGTTTTAGCTTGCAGGAAACGTCTATCCCTCGCCATTACACGTTTCCAACGATCGAAGCAGGTATTGCGGCGGGGTCATTTACAACCCAACGGCAACAGTTTTTAGCCCATCCAGTTTTGGCTAACTATATTAAATCAGGTGATAGACAGGCGCTTGCCATCTCTGATTTTCTCAGTGAACAAGAGTTTTATCGCAAAGAAGCGTTGTACGAAGGCTTTTTTCAGCGCTTCGGATTAGAAGACCAAATGCTGATTTACTTTGAGGTTCCCTCTGTATCATCAACTCATCCGCTTTATCGAGGACAGGATGTTTTGGGATTGTCGTTAAACCGCGATCGCCGGAACTTTACTGAGCGCGATCGTTTGATTCTAAATTTGATTCGTCCACACATCAAACAAGCCCACCAGAACGTAGCCGCATTTACCAAAGTGCAGCAGCAGTTTACTCAGCTAAGCCAAGCAACTGAGCAAGTTGGGCTGATTGCCTTATCAATGGACGGCAAAGTGCAATGGATGACTCAAGAGGCAGAAAAATTGCTGCATCAATACTTCCCACAGCCAAAGATACCGATCGCTTTACCTGACTTTCTCCAACGATGGGTCAACCAGCAAATATCTACACTCACGCAATCCACTGAAATTCCTTTTCCTCAACTCCCACTTCATCTGGAGCAAGACAAGAAACAGTTGAGGGTGAGATTTCATTACCATCCAGCCATTGGGCAAGTTCATCTTTTGTTGGAAGAAACTCAACTCGACTGCTTTTCACTCAAATCTTTAGAAATGCTGGGGCTAACAAAACGAGAAGCGGAGGTGCTGTTTTGGATGGCAAAGGATCAGAGTACGCAGGAAATCGCGAAGCGGCTAGGAATGAGCGATCGCACAGTTAAGAAACATTTAGAACACATTTACGAAAAATTCGGTGTTCAAACCCGCCTCGCTGCGGTTATGTATGCACTGCATCAGTTGGGCATCTTTAGCTCTTAATTACAGCACTAAAAAAGTATTCTCTGTAGCTACTCATAGTTCATCTCCTTGCGAAATTGCTGGGGTGAAACTCCTGTACGCGATCGAAAATACTTGGCAAAGTGGCTCTGGTTGGCAAATCCACAGTCTTCTGAGATGCGGGTAATCGTTAGCTCTGGTAACCTCAAGAGCTGCTTGGCACGTTCGATCCGCTGTTGAATCAGGTATTGATGAGGAGTCATACCCATCGATTGTTTGAATAGGCGACAAAAGTAGAACTGGCTCATGTGCAATTCCGCAGCAATGGATTCCAACGATAATTTGTTCACGCTTAGGTGCGCGTTAATGTACTCGATCGCCTGCGCTAGTCTATATCTTGACAGTCCATCTTCATGTTCTCGAAGCTTGTGCTTGCGTGTGGAGTAGTGCCGCAGTAAATGAGCCGCCAGTGCTGTTGCCATTGAGTCTGCATAGAAGCCATTTCCAGTGCCGTCAGCATCTAAGTCGGCTCTGAGTGCCAGACACATTTGATAAAGCAACACATCAGATTTCTTTGGCTCAAATAGAATCTCAACGCGATCGGGATCGATCGTTTCATGAGCTACCTGAGAAACAAATGCAGGTTCAAGGTAGAAGTGAGTAAACTCAACCTCTTTATCCCAGCAGATCTTGGAACGTACTGCTCCTGGGTATATTTCAACATAGCTATGCAGATAATCTTTTGGATGATACTGAACCTTATGTAAGCGACCCTCCAGAACAAACTCTGCTCTTACTGTGTGACTCATTAATGGAATGATGACGATATGTTGAAGTTGATAAAATTGAGGAAGATCCCAAGTTGGCTGACGAAAGTGAGCGAGATGGACATTGCTCCACCCTGAGTGATGGCTAGTCAGAAGCGGCGGATTTGGCATATAGCGGTTTTCGACTCAATACGATACACTAAAAGACACTGATAATGGTAGGGCTACTCATTTATGAAAGCGTATTCAGT
>CASBQM010000621.1 GCA_949127645.1 Synechococcales cyanobacterium PMM_0036 | reverse complement strand
GCTAGCGAACAGTTGCAGTCTGAAAGACGAATGGGCTGACCGCCGCGCCGATTCAGGGCAAACCAAGCGAGGCTGGCGGCTCCAGCGATCGGACTGTCATTTGGCTCAATATGCAGGGTGCCGCCGATATCTCCCGAAACCTCTACCTCATGGGCTACAACTCGGAGAGGATTCAAAATAAAGACGGGCGCAATGAGCAGCATGGCTCCCAGAAATGCGCTACTTAACTTGTTCAACTTGCTTAGCTTGACTTGACTGAACTTGATAGGGCGAAACATAAAACTTCTCCAAAGAAAACAACGACCAAACCCAGCGACATCGAATGAGCAAAACGCCTAGAGTGAGCGTTCCTAGCCCTCCGGCTAAAATCCGGCTGCTGACGGTAATCTGCATTGCGCCCAGATAGTGAGAGCCAATTAGCACCGCATGACCCACCGCCAAAATCAGAGCCGGGATGCTGAGCAGGTGGAGCGATCGCCAAACTCTCAGCCTCCGCTGAGCGCGATCAAAGCTGGTAATAGCGGCTGGAATCAGCAGAATTAGAGAGGCAAGCCCTAGGGCGATCGCCACCTGGTGCTGAGGCAACATGAAAAACACGGCATCCCAATTCCAGCCCCAGCTATGTTCTGCCATGTGCGCCATATGCGCCACCGATAGAACGAACGCGCCTAAACCCAGCGATCGCCGATAGCGCAAGGGAAATCCCCAAACCCGGCTAATCGGACGGGCAATCAGCGCTAGCAGCAGGCAAAATAGCGCCGCGTGTCCGGTGTAATCTACCATGGTATTGCCTGTGCGCAGCAGAGTCAGGATGCCAATGGTAAGGGTAATCCAGCCGCCCATGCGAAAAAGCTGACTGCGGCGATCGGCGCTAACCCGCGAGGCTGATAGACCTACAGCTAACATCATCGGCAGTGTCCCTAGCCCGAATGCTAGCATTATGGCAACGCCTTGACCTAGGCTAGCCGTCTCTGCCGCCTTAATTTGCGCCGTGTAAAGAAAACCGCAGGGAATCAGACCCCACACTAACCCCAGCAGCAGAGGAGTCCAGATGTGGGGCTTTAGCGACAGCTTGACCATAGCGCTACTCAACCGCTGATGCAGCTTGCCTGAAGCTAGCGGATGCAAAAACGGCAGGCGCAGCATCCCCGGATTGATTTGAGACAGCCCAAATCCGATCAGCAGGAGACCCGTCAATATCGCCATGCCTCGCCGGAGCAGACTGCCTACTCCCGCCATTTGCCCACCTGCTACCAACACTGAACCGATCGCCCCAATGGCTGCACCCACCAAGACATAGCTGAGAATGCGCCCAAAATTCAGCAGTAGATGAAAGCGGATCTGATGTTGCCATGCCGGGGCTGGCACTGACTCTAATACTGACTCTGATCCTGACTCTGAGATGGGTGCTGAAGCAGACGACAGCGAAAAAGCCGCCGTAATCGGACCGCACATTCCCGCGCAGTGACCGAAACTTCCTAGAAATCCTAGGCTTGCGATTAAGAATAAATCCAGCATCTTCTCATTATCTGGGATCTGATCCTCTGGGATCTGAATGATCTGGGATCTGAATTATCTGGAAGGAGTTGCAGCCTCCACGGTCACGCTTGCCTGAATGGGTTCTCCGTTGTGTACCAAAGACTCATGCCCATTGGCGTTGAGCGCAACAGTAATCTCATGCTTTCCGGGTGGCAAGCTGCCTAGATAGTACCAGTTGCCATAAAGGCGCGTGATTTTTTCACCATCCACATAGAGATGGGCATGACCCTCGGTGGTGACACTAGCCTGGTTAACATGATCTGGGGCAAACTTGAAATTTGTCACCTGCACTTCCAGATTCCAGCCCTGCCGTGCATCAGGGTGGGCAATGAGTTTGACGGTAGGCAAAGGCTGATTTGCCGGAACTTCGATCATGCCATGCGTGTGCGCTCCTTCTTGCTGTACCCCAGTCATGGGCATCCCGTCTTGAGGAGGGTGATCGTGCCCTTCATGGGCGATCGCAAAAGGGTACACCCCGTCTGAAAACCTTGATTGAAGCTGAAAAGCAGGGCTAGCCGCATGAATGCTAACCGCAAAATAGCTGAAAGCAGTAGTGAACAAGAAAAGCGTTTTCATAGGTAAGCTGAACCAAGCTTGAAATTTTGAGGAGATCTGAAACAGCAATCTATGAAGAGCTAGAGTTAACCGATCGCTATCTCCGCAGGCTGAATTTTTTGCAGTAGATTCAAAGTCTGCTGGTAGGCTAGCAGCAAGCCTTGGTGACAAAAGCAGTCTGCTGCCTGTTGCAGGTCAGCGATCGCCGCCTGCAATTCACCCATCTCGTGACGAATCAGCCCCCGGCTCAGGTAGGCTTGCCCGTTGGTGGGATCATGCTGCAACGCTTGAGAGAAATCGCTGAGAGCGGCAACAGAATTGCCCTGCTGATGGTAAGCGCAGCCGCGATTGTAGTAAGAGCGGATGTCTGGACTAAACTGAATTGCTTGGGTGAAGTCTGCGATCGCCTCTCTCTGATTCTCTAGAAATAGCTCTGCCAAGCCGCGATCGGTATAGATTTCTGCCTGAGCAGCGTGGTTGAGGGGAGAAGCCTGACGCAACGCCTCACCATAATCTACGATCGCCTCCCGATAAGCCGATAGCTCGGTCTGTGCCAGCCCCCGGTTATAGTAAGCACGGTAGTCGTGAGGTTTAACCTGTAGGAGTTGGCTAAAGTCTGCGATCGCTTCAGCATACTGCTTGGCTTGATGGTGCGCTAATCCTCGATTAAGATAGGCTTCTGTATCGTTAGGATTGAAGCTCAACGCCCGATCGCAGTCGGTGACGGCATCGGCATAATTTTCTAGATAAATCTGTGCCAGACAGCGATTGCCGTAAGCGGCTGCAAATTCGGCATCCTGCTCAAGGGCTTGACCGAAGTTTTCCACTGCCGACTCGTAGCGATCGTTCTGAAATGCCTCTATGCCTTGGTGGAACCAGCTTTTTGCAGAAAGATTTGACAAGAGAACATCTGCCCAGCCAGGAGCCGCAAATAGACCTATGCAAAGGCTCAGGGCGATCGTTAGACTCAGAATCGAAATAAGTTTCCGCAACTTATGTTTCATTGGCGCTTTCACCCAAAGATATTTAGATAACCGCAATCACGCTATTTCCAGTCTTTCCCAGATTGCTCTAAAACATAGGCGGCGACCTCTGCAATTTGTTCGTCGCTTAGCCGACCCTTAAAAGCAGGCATGGCGTTTTTGCCCTTTGTCACCTGGGTGGTAATCGCCTCGATTGATGCCATTTCATATTTCTCCAGCACATCTTTTTTCAGCGTTTTCTGAGAGTTGACGACGTTGCCGCCGCCCAAATGACAGGCGGCACAATTGCTGCTAAAAACTTTGCTACCAGATACTTTGCTGCCAGCGGCATCCGCCCAAGCTAGCTGCCCCCCAAAGAAGGTGAAGACGATTATGAGAGCGATCGCAAATAGCTTTTTCATAGACAAGGTTCCTAAATAGTTCCCTCTCGGCACTCGCTCTAGAATGTCAAAAGAGAGGGGTACTGTCAAAAGACAGCTTGTCAAAGATTGCAAATTGTTACGCGGTGGCTGTTGGCGGTGGGTGATTACTCTCCGCGCTAAACTGCCTATATGGACTTTACGTGCGAGATTTTATGTCCCCCTTGCCCTCCTATTCGCCCAAGCAGTTGTCTCTGGGATCGCTAGAAGCTGAGATCTTGGAGATTCTTTGGACGCTAGGTTCTGCCACCGTCAAAGAGATTCACGATCGCATTCTCGCCGATCCTGATCGGGAGCTTGCCTATGCTTCCGTAACAACCGTGCTGCGTCGTCTGAGCAACAAAGGCTGGGTGTCTTGCGACAAGCACGATCGCGCCTTTCAATGGCGACCCTTAGTCTCTCGTGAAGCAGCTCAGGTGTTGCAGGCACACAATCGCCTCCAAAAACTTCTGGAGACGATCGGTAATCCTGACGTGGTTGCCGCTTTTGCCAATGAGCTAGATCATGCGAGTGCCGATAAGCTGGAGGCAATCGCCCAGCGGTTGAAGATCGCTCGTGAAGCCAGGGAGGAGTAAAAATGCATTTAACACTCATTTTGCTAGCGGTCATAATTTCAGGCTTGACGCGCTTTTCTTGGGGACGATCGGTAGAGTGGAACGATCGCTGGCAGCACGCCCTTACCGCCTTTCTGTTGCCGCCTTTGCTGCTGCTAACAACGGCTGTCGCGGTGCTGTGCATGGGCACCCAAGGGCAAATGCTAGGCTTACCCGCCGGATGGATTGG
>CASBQM010000620.1 GCA_949127645.1 Synechococcales cyanobacterium PMM_0036 | reverse complement strand
GTCTGGACTCCGCCCAATGACAGGAGCCGCTATGCCGTTCCCAGGCTGCTTAGTCATATAGCCCACTAGCTCCTGAAGCTGCTGATTTTGACTTTGCAGTTCTGCAAGACGCTGCTCTATCTCTAGAGTGTGGGGGTCTTTAGTCTGCTCGATGGGTGTGGGTAGTCTACTAAAAGGGCGAGTTAGCACCTGGTAAAGCTCAAAGATCGCTGCACCCTGAGTTTGGCGAATTGTCCAAGAACAGATCACCGCTGCGGCAATTAGCCCCAACCGAATCCCATTTCGATCCCACCAACGACGCAGCGTATACATTTAACCTACGGTCTCTCGCCTACGATCTCTAACCTATGCTTTTGAGCCAACGTTGCTTAGTCTAAAAAAATATCCTGCTCATGCTTAGCCTAGAGGGCATTCTCCTAGAAATTGCGAGAACGACCGCTGAAGACGCGCTCAAGCTGCTTAAAGTTTTCTAGAACCCGTCCTGTTCCCAACACTACGCAACTCAGGGGATCAGCCGCCACATGGACAACGATGCCCGTTTCATGGCTGATTAGTGTGTCTAAACCCTTTAGCAAAGCGCCGCCACCCGCTAGCATGATGCCGCGATCAATGATGTCCGCAGCTAGCTCTGGTGGAGTTCGCTCTAAGGTGCGTTTGACCGCTTCGATAATTACCGTTAGAGGTTCAGCCATCGCCTCCCGAATTTCGGGTCCTTTTACTATAACGGTACGCGGCAATCCAGAGAGCAAATGTAGACCCCGAACATCCATTACCAGCTCGCTATCATCATCCATGGGGTACGCAGAGCCGATCATGATTTTAATCTCTTCAGCAGTGCGTTCTCCAATGACCAGGTTATGCACCTTTTTCATGTAGTTGAGAATTGCTTCGCTCAGCTCATCTCCTGCCACCCTAACGGATTCGCTTAGCACCGTGCCCTGCAAGCTCAAGACAGCCACTTCTGTGGTGCCGCCGCCGATGTCGATGATCATGTTTCCCGTGGGTTCGGCAACGGGTAAACCTGCGCCAATGGCTGCCGCTACAGGTTCATCAATTAGATAGACATCGCGCGCTCCAGCTTGCGAAGCGGCTTCCATGACCGCCCGTCGCTCAACACCCGTCACGCCGCTAGGGATACCGATCACAATTCGAGGTGAAACTAGCGTTCTGCCTTCATTCACTCGCCGGATGAAGTGTTTCAGCATCAGTTCGGCTGTGTCAAAGTCAGCAATTACGCCATCTCGCAAGGGTCTCAAGGCAACCACATTACCCGGCGTGCGTCCCAGCATTTTTTTGGCATCTTCCCCAACTGCCAAAGGCACCTTATTCTCCAGATCCATGGCAACCACAGAAGGCTCTTGAAGCACAATGCCTCTACCGGACACATAGACCAGCGTGTTGGCGGTACCCAGATCGATACCCATGTCACGCGAAAGTGAAAAGCGATTACGGAAACCCACTAGCTTTCTAAGCCCCCAAAATCAATGCTTTAATTTACGAACCACACGACAGCGAAATACACCCAAGAATTCTATTACGTTTTTAACATAGAGTCTAGTCAGCATGAGATAAAGCGACTCAACTGCTCCCGTTGCCCGGTTGCTGCTTAATCATCTTAGGCTCAATTACCTTAAGATCATCTAGGTGCCCTGACGTTGACCGATCGCTCTGTTTCGATCGCTGCATTAGATGAACCACTCCATGCAGTCCAAACCATAGTAGCAGCAAGTGTAAAACTTCGCAGAACAGCAAGGCGCAATAATTCGGAATTCTGATCTGCGCCATTTTGGAACCTTTGTAATTGCCCCCTTGAATACGCAAGCTGTAGGGCTTCAAGACACTTGTGTAATCAGGATGCAGTCAGGGTTTTAACATCTAACGGTGTTTAGATGCTAATGATTGTAAGGTCTAAAAACCTTGTTAGCAGGTTCATAAATCCTCTAATTTGTGGCGACATGATGAAGTAAAGTAGGCTACTTACAATTTAGCTGTAGGCATTTAGCGAAATCATGAAATCTCTGAGCGTTTTTATCCAGAGATATTACTATTTCAGAAGCCTTGCCCAGAATTCGCTAGAATAGCTAAAATTGAAATGAACGTACAATTGTACTAACCTCAATATTCAGGTTTTCAATCTCGGTAAACCATACCTAAGAAGTTGGAGGAAATAATGAGTCTAAATTTGGTAACGCTAGTAGGCCGTGCGGGGCGCGATCCGGAAGTTAAGTATTTTGAGTCGGGTAGCGTTGTTTGTAATTTGACGCTAGCAGTCGATCGCCGTCGAAAAAATAGTGAAGAGCCAGACTGGTTTAGCCTAGAGATCTGGGGGAAAACGGCAGAAGTTGCGGCTAATTATGTGCGTAAAGGTAGCCTAATTGGCGTGACGGGCACCTTGAAATTGGAGCATTGGCAAGATCGCGGCACAGGCATGGCTCGATCTAAGCCCGTGATTCGAGTCGATCGCCTGGAGCTTTTAGGTTCTAAACGAGATAATGAAGGCGGACAGGGCGGCGGTGAGACTGATGATATGTATTAGAGAAACCTCCTGTGCTAGCGGAACCCATACTAACGGAACCTGTACTGGCAGAACCTGTACTAGTGGAACCTATGCCTAAATTCGCAACGACATTGGCATGGCAGCAGGCAGACTTACTGATGCAGCCTGTTTTTATTCGAGTCGTTGATAATATCGGCAAACGGCTGGAGCAGTCTGCTTGGAAGGGAACCTATCACGAGGTGGCGGTTTGGGCAGAAGATGTGCCGGAAGCCACTCGCGCGATCGTCACTCAGCTTCAAGACCGCCTTGCTGCCGCTCCGCCCGAACAAGTTGATGACATTGAGGCGGCTTTGGCTCAGTTGCCCGGTTCGCACCCCGGATATTTGCTGTGCTTGCAGCAGGGCGATCGCCAAGTTACGGTGAATATTTGGCAGCTCTGCTATCAAATTTGCTTTCGTAACTACAGCCCTGTGCTGAACGCGATGGATGCCAATCTTAAGGTAGAGGTAGATACGACTTTGATTGATGAAACGGGAGACGTGGAGTGGGTAAAGCTGGATGCTAAGACTCAGCAAATTATTGAGCAAATTTTCTCTAGCTTGCCTGCCTGATGAATTTGGGGCTGAAGAAATGTGTGAGGGCGATCGCTAAAATCTGCGACCTAGCAATCGTTGCCTCATGCCTTCCGCAATTTTTTGCCCCAAATATTCTGGAATTAGGTTTTCGTTAGGGCCGAGTAAGTACAAAATTAGCCGGGTTCGTCCTCGCCACACGAGCAGATTGGCATTGACGACTAGCAGATCCTCTTGCCAAATGGCATACATGACTTTGTAGAACAGTCCTGGCTGGTTGTCTGCTTCGATCAGCAGGGCAGGCAGGTGAAACACAGGATCGACATAAAACTCCGTTTCTACTTGCTCTAGACCCGCATCTAGATTGAACTCGACCGCCAGCATTTCCTCGACTTCAAAGCGTCCTGCCAGTGCCTCTCGTACTGCTCGACAAACGTTATCAGCCGTTTTGTCGGTTAGGGCTTTGCCGCCTCTAGAGACGACGAGTTTGACAAAAACCAGCATGGGCGGGTAGATCTGCCCGTAAAGGCTGAGGCTATGAATAGTCAGACCATATGCTGCTAGGACTCCAAAAATATCGCTGAGCAAAAAAGATTGATTGCGATAGGCGAAATGGAGCGCGCTTTTAGTGCCCTCAGCGGCAAGTTCAATCACGGCTTGGCGACTTTTGTAGAGCTGATAGGCGAGTCTCAGGTTTTGGAGCTGAATTTCGCTACTCACAAATTGCTCATAAAACTGAGGGAAGGCTCGATTAAAGCGCTTCAGTAATTCCAATGTAGATGGTTTCAAACCCGAAGCCATAAATCTTGTGGGAGTTGCTTGCCGGAAGGGTAAGAGGCGATCAGGCAAGGGAAATGTGCCTTGTTATTAGAGAACCCGAAGCCGCAGTCGATCGCTCATTGCTGAGTCTAGAGAATCTTAACAACAGATCCGTAGTTTCGGGGGGTGTAAACCCAAGTGCCTCCAGAACCGCGATCGACGGTGCGGGTTTGGCTAGAGCCGATGAGAATCACGGTGCGCATATCGGCATGGTCGGGCGTGAGCTGGTCGAGGGAGATTACTTGAACTGTCTGACCCAGACGACCGAGGTTACGCGCCAGGACAACAGGCGTTTGGGGCGATCGCCATTTCAGCAAAATCTGCTGAGCTTCTGCCAACTGCCAGGTGCGCTGCTTGGAGACAGGATTGTAGAAGGCGATGGCAAAATCTGCCGCAGCCG
>CASBQM010000619.1 GCA_949127645.1 Synechococcales cyanobacterium PMM_0036 | reverse complement strand
CCTCTAGTTCCTCCTGTAGGCGCGGTGGGCGCAGTGGGCGCGATCGCAGCCATAGCAGCGGTGGGCGCAACTCGACAAAACAGCCGCATCATTCTTACCCCTCGTAATTCAGAGCAAGCCTACGCCTACTGGGAAACGCCCGAAGCCCACAAAGCTGAACTGCAACATCAGGGAGGTGAAGCGCTCAAGCTACGGATTTATGATGTTACAGACATTGATATAGAGACTCAAGCGCCCCATAGCGTTTTGCAGTACGACTGTGCTGAGACCGATCAAGATCGCCATATGCCGATTCCTGAGAGCGATCGAGATTATCTTGCAGAAATTGGCTACGTTACGTCTGATCAGCGCTGGTTGATGCTGGCGCGATCGGCTCCAGTCCGAGTGGTTGCCGATCAGGTAATCCCCGATCGGGTTCTTCCTGAGGTCGAAGAATCTACAAATGGCTTGGGATTGGGGGCGATCGCCGGAGGTGCAGCCCTTGCAGCTACGGCTCTAAGCGCCTTAACGCCTGAATCTGCGACTCCCATGGCTGAACCTGAGATTAGCGCGCCGATCTCGCCACCGATCCCGCCCAGCCGCATTGTGCTAACGCCCCGTAGTTTTGATGATGCTTACGCCTATTGGGAAGCACCAGAAGCCGCAAAAGCCGCCCTACGAGAGCAAGGGGGAGAAAGACTGACCCTGCTGCTTGCTGACGTGACGGAGCTAGATTTGAATACCCAGATTCCCTACAACGTTCAGCGATTTAGCTGTGCCGAGACGGAAACCGATCGCCATCTGCCGATTCCAGTGGGCGATCGAGACTATATTGCTGAAATTGGCTATCTCACGGCAGACAGTCAATGGCTGCTGTTAGCCCGTTCTGAGCCGATTCGGGTACCGCCTATCCCCCCTGTGGAATCTGTCGAAGCCATTGATGCACTGCTGGTAGAGAGTGAGCCTGTGGCTAGTGAGTCTGCCATTGTGACGGCAAGAGGTGAGACCTCAGCCGCGCAACCTGTACTGGGTGGAATTGCCGGAGCTGCCGCCCTAGAGGCAGGATACGCATTTCTAACCACGCCCCCGTATGAAGAGGGTGATCGCCCTACAGCAAAACCTGACTTAATCTCTCCCGATCGCAATGATGAGGATTTAGGCGAAGATTTAGCTTCAGTAGATGACGGATTGCCTGATCTGCCCACGGGCTACGACGAGAGCCGCATTACTCTAATGGCACGCGATCCGCACTGGGCTTATGCCTATTGGGACATTGCCATTGAGCGCCAAGAAGAGTTGCGTCAGATTGGGGGGGCAAGCCTTGCACTGCGCTTTTATGATGTCACTGATGTGAGTCTAGATACGCAAAACCCCCATAGCCTCCAGCAATATTACTGCAACGAAGCTGCGCGAGATTGGTATATCCCTGTACCTGTGAGCGATCGTGATTACATTGTGGAAATTGGTTATGTTACCTCTGAAGGGACTTGGCTGATGCTGGCGCGATCGATTCCTGTCCGCATTCCGCCTGTGTATCCCTCTGATTGGTATGAGGAAAAGTTCACGACGGTTCCTTGGGAAGAAGAAATTCGCACCCGCGTGTTTCAAGAATTGGGAGAACCTTACAAATGGTCTGGCTCTGAAAATGTTGCCTGCGATCGCATTTTTAGATTGGCTGAGATTGCTCAAGAGCAGCGTATCTCTGGCTCACTATTAGGCTCTATGCAGCAGGCTGTAGGTTTTGTGCTGCCCACCGCATCGGGGATGTCGGGCATGGGGATGTCGGGCATGGGGATGTCGGGCATGGGGATGTCGGGCATGGGAATTGGTGTACTTCCTGCTCTGCTCAGTATGCCTGAGATCGGTATGTATACTGCGTCTGGGGTCAGTATGTCTGGTATCGGTATGTCTGGTATGTCTGGTATTGGAATATCCGGAATGTCGGGTATCGGTATGTACACCACGTCCGGTGTTGGAATATCGGGTATCAGTATGTCTGGTATCGGTATGTACACTTTGTCTGGAGTTGGACTGTATACAACATCTGGTATTGGGTTAGCAGCAATGTCGGGTGTCGGTATGTATACCCTATCTGGGATTGAATTGGGAATGTCTGGTATCGGTATGTACACCACGTCTGGTGTCGGAATGTCAGGGGTCGGCTACACTATGTCGGGCATCGGAATGTCGGGCATCGGAATGTCGGGCATCGGAATGTCTGGTATCAGTTACACCAGGTCGGGGGTCGGAATGTCAGGGGTCGGAATGTTGGGAACTTCCGATATTGGCATCATGCCTAGCAATGGTTTTACCAATACATCAGGGATTGGTAACCTATCGGGATCAGGGTTGGCAACTGTGTCAGGCATAGGGATGTATGGTCTGTCAGGCATAGGGATGTATGGTCTGTCAGGTATGGGAATCTCAAACTCAATACCATCGCATCAACCCCGAAATTTTTGGTTAGTCGCCGATGCTGAGTTGATTGTGCATGGCGCAACAGAGCCAAATGCAACCGTCACGATCGCTGGACAAATTGTTCGTCTCAGCCCAGACGGAACTTTCCGGTTTCAAGTGATGTTTCCAGACGGCAACTTTGATTACCCGGTTCTTGCCGTTGCTGCCGATGGTGAACAAAGTCGATCGCTTCACATGAAGTTTAGCCGTGAGACTCCAGTACGCCATGTGAACACAAAAGATGAAGGGTAAATGAGGAAAAGGCTTGAGCCTTATGCCAAAAAATTACCTTCTGAGTCGATGAAATGCCAGTTGTTCTCCACCTTTACCCAGGCAAATCCTTCGGCAAAGGAACCTGCTTGGGTGAACTGGGGCGCGATCGCCATTCTCCCAGTGCGATCGATATAGCCAATCTTGCCATCGAGGGTGACGGCGGCAAGTCCTGACGAAAAATCGGCGGCAAAGTTAAACTGTGGCGCGATCGCCATCTCCCCCTGCGAAGTAATATAGCCCCACTGGCTACCCACCAAAACCGCCGCTAAGCCTTGCGAAAAATCTGAGGCAAAGTCAAATTTGGGAGCGATCGCCACAGCCCCTTTCAAATCTAGAAAGCCCCAAATTGATCCCTTGCGAACTCGTCCTAGCCGCTCGGAGAAGCTAAAAGCCCCGTCAAACGTTGAGGGAATCACGATGGCGCTAGTGCGATCGATATAGCAAGGTTGCCCCGCAACTCGAACAACTGCTCGTGACTCCGAAAAACTCCAGGCATCCTCATACTGGGGAGCGATCGCCCATTTGCCCTGCGGATCAATATAGCCGTAGCGCTCATCTAGCTTAACCGCCGCCACTCCTTCCGAGAAATCGCTGGTGAGGGCAAACTGTGGCTCGATCGCTATCTCACCTGTCAAATTGATATAGCCATAGCGACTGCCCGTCCGCACCGCCGCCAAACCATTGGCAAAAGCGTTAGCACCCGGAAACTGAGGCGGAATCACTACAGCTCCCACGCGGTCAATGTAGCCACATACGTCATTGACACGCACCAGCGCCCGCCCTTCAGAAAAAGCAGATACGCCGTCAAAGCTGGAGTCTACAGTGATTACCTCTCGTCCGGTGCGATCGATATAGGCATAGCGATCGCCAGTACGCACGGCGGCAAGTCCTTCGGAAAAATCTGAGGCAAAATCAAATCTAAGCATCGCGGATTAGGCTGTTCCTTGTCAGAACAAGAGTGTTACTGTTAAAAACTGATAACTGATATAGCCCCACGATTCTCTCATGTATGCCTTAGCAATTCACACCGCTAGTTCAGATCTGGGTTTAGCCTTGAGTAATTTTGATGATTCGACGCGCTGTCAAACTTGGGCGCTTGGTCGAGAAGTTTCTACCCATCTACACCTATATTTAGCCGAATTTCTGTCGCCACAAATCTGGTCAGACCTAGCATTTCTGGCAGTTGCCAAGGGTGCCGGTAGTTTCACAGGCACTCGCATTGGCGTTATCACCGCACGAACTCTCGCTCAGCAGCTCAACATTCCGCTATTTGGTATCTCAACCCTAGCCGCGATCGCCCAAACTTACCGTACCCAAACTTACCGTACCCAATCTGAGACAGCAAATAGAGAGATGGCAGATAGGAAGATAACAGATACAGATACTGAGACTATCCCACCCGATCTAGCAGTGCAAATGCTGGCTCAGCGCGGAGAAGTTCACGTTGCAATCTACTCACCCGATCTGAAACTGCTGTTAAAAGACACCGTAATGAGTCAAGCTCAGTGGCAACAAACTCTCGAAACTTGGGGCAGACCTTATCACCTGATGACTGCCGAAGATGGACTAGGGGCAACGACTCCCGCTCTTCTGGAGTTGGCACATCGAGATTGGCAGAGGGGCGATCGCCCGGACTGGTCAACCGTACTGCCCTTTTATGGACAAAGCCCGGTGTAAGTTCGGCGTAAAATAAGTTGACGTAAAATAAGTCTGGCTTAAAAGAAAGACTAGCGCTGAAGATTGCGGGGATCGAGAGCATCGCGCAAGCCATCTCCTAGCAGATTAAACGCCAACACCGTCAGCACAATCAGAATAGCGGGCGACCATACCAGCCAAGGTTGCAGTACCAAAACCGAGGCATTGGTGGCAACCGACAGCATATTTCCCCAGGAAGGGTCTGGCTCCTGAATGCCCAGCCCAATTAGGCTAAGAACCGCCTCAGCGACAATAAAGCTAGGAATAGTCAGAGTGGCAGAAATAATGATGTAAGTGGCAGTTTGCGGCAGGATATGACGGAGGATAATATAGAGCGATCGCCCCCCCATTGCTTTTGCCGCCTGCACATATACCCGTTCTTTAATCGATAGCACCTGCCCACGCACCACGCGCGCCAGACCCGACCAGCTTACAAAAGAGGTGATAATTACGATCAGCAGAAATCGCTGAGCGCTAGTTAAACCGGGCGGCAACACTCCTCCCAAAGCCACCAGCAGGTAGATAGAAGGAATAACCATCAGAACCTCTACAATTCGCATCAAGACCACATCTACCACACCGCCGAAGTAGCCCGAAACGCCGCCCACCAGCAGCCCCAGCGGAAAGGTGATCAGCGTCCCTACAATGCCGATAAATAGGCTGATGCGACCCCCATGCACCAGACGACTGAACTGATCTCGCGCCTGTTCGTCAGTTCCCAGAATATTGATTCGCCCCTCTCCCGCCGTGCCAAATAGATGCAGATTGCTCTTGATTCCTGGGAATAGCTGTATATCTTCCAGCTTAGGATCGCTGAGAGAAAACCGCGTCGGCAGCGGCAGCTTCACCTGTAAAAACTGATATTCCTCACCTTGAACGAAGAGACGTAGCGGCGAGGGGCGAGTGCGATCGATCTTGAGGGCGCGATCGCCTGTATCTAGACTAACAGGACCTTGAGTGGTGGAATACACCTGAGGTCCCGTAAATTGCCCTTGTTCATTAAACCAGTGAATCTGTGTGGGTGGCAGTAGCGATCCGTTGGGCTGAGAAGTCTTGGGGCTGTAGGGCGCAACGAATTCTGCAAAAATT
>CASBQM010000618.1 GCA_949127645.1 Synechococcales cyanobacterium PMM_0036 | reverse complement strand
TGAGTCATATCGCCGTTTCGGCGCATTTGTGTATTCGTTGGGTTACCTTCGCTTTTACTGCGGTGTAACCATTAATTATTGGGATATTGACTTTATTTCGATATAAAGTTCGAATCTTGGGGTTTAGATTGAAGGTTTTTGTTTGAGTCCGGGTAAAACTTTCAGAAAAGTTAGCGTTTTGGGGATTGAATAATGGAAACTTCGCTTCGGAACTGTTCTGGCGGGTTATTGCTGGCGCCCTCTGCCGCGTGAAAATTAATTGGGTCATCAGCTGTTCGTCACGTGATTGTTTGAACCAATCGGCGACTGACCTGTGGTAACGGGGGGCGGAGCTATGTGCAGGCGGAACTTGTTGCACGGACTGGCTTGAGAAAAGTCTGTGTTTGTAATTTTTCTTTTTCTTCGCGGATTTCTGAAGGCTTCCAAATTCTTGTGACTTGTTGTCATCATTTTTCTGGATCTGTCAGTTGGGGGATGTTTTTCGTCTTCTTTCAGGTGTATTGAAGGAGGAAATTTGGGAAATTTACACCGCCCGAGTGGAAACTTCACCTGGGAGCGGAACGACTTCTTCGTCATTTCCGCCACGGTGGCGCAGGTCTTCTTCCTCTCCTGTTAGGTGATTCAACTCGGAGTCTGGATTTGAATTTGTTTTTGGGACATTGGACTCGCAATCGGTGAGGCGTTTGTTTTGGCAACTCTTGGTCAAAATTTTCGTCGTTTCTGGGTCAGGTTTGCTGTGTTGGTTTTAGATTGATTGCTTGATTGTGTCAATCCGTTTTTGGTATGGCCAGTTGGTGGATTGATTGATTGTGTGGTCCCGACTGGTGAAATAGACAGTATGGCGGGCGAAGGCAGTAGTCGTGGAAATTTTGACCAGAAGAAGGACGGAAACAACGATATGCATAGTGAATCGACCTATGCTGTTGAAGCGGACGATCGCGATTTGGAAGATGTGGATTTGGAAACCACTGTCATACGACCAGTGACAACGCCAGTGCAGATTCCAGTCGTAAAACGTCGTGAAGCGATGACTCAAACGGAGTTTGGCGGGAATGATAGATTCACGCAAACTGAGCCACGAAAGACGATTATTGTGCGGGAGAAGACTACTCAGTGTCCTACGGAGTTGGATGGATGGGTGTCACAGGGGATGACTCTGTATTCCCTTCCAACCCGATTGGCGGTGGTCGGAACTGGGTTGGAACGAATTGCGACACCGATTGGGCCCCCGATGGTCCTTCCGACAGTGCCGGTTGGTATCCCACCAAAGTCACTGGAGAAGGTGGTAAAACCTCCGGTTCCTGCTAGACGAATCAAGCTGCCGATCGCTGATAAACCGGACATGGGCAACGAATCAGAAGGGGATGGTGATTCGTCGACCGGATGGATCGAGAGGTCTGTTGTCGAGGCCAACCTGATCCACAGTTGGCGCAAGGTCCGTGACGAATTGCCGGTTCCTGGACCAGTGAATAAGTCGAAGCTGTCTGTGGAGTTGGATCAATTGCCTGGATCGCCTTCGGTGTATGCGGCCATGCGACAACCTCTTTTGTATGGTCTGGTGCGGAAATTTCGGACAGGGCTGGAGAGCGATCTCCCTAATCGTCATGATCCGCCCCCTTTGACTGCGGAAAGAAACGAGATTATGGGTCAGGAGTCCAATTGGGATTTTTATGAGAGGCAGGTGCAGCTCATAATTCGGTTCACGGTGAAGGGGGAGAAATTTTTCATTTTTCATCTTAATCAGAACGCTACCATGTATCCGGAAGCATTAACGAGCATTCTTCCGGTCTTCGGCTTGTGGATTTATCGTCTGTTCATGGTTCATCATGAACGGTTTACGATTCTAATGTCGGAGTTGTTGAAACCGTCGCCCAAACCGGAATCGAAAAATTGGCCTGAACAGCGGAACTTGCTGCATATGTTTTGTTGGGGAATGAAGTACCCTCATTTCATTGCGGAAATTGTGGAGGGGGTTGTTGTTGCCAGTTCCTCGCGGTTTGCGGCGATGTTCAACGCAACGGAAGTGGGCATGATGTTTATCGCTCTCCCGCAATTGGTGTATGCTCTACATCGAGCGGTGTATGGGGATGAAATCCCTTTTGATAAACGTCTTTGCGCCATGATTGGTTGGGTCGCTGTGACTATGCGTACGCGTCTGGAACAAGAGTCAGTTCCGACGACTCGTTTGCCTTCGTTGCCTATGCAGCAACCGTCTAGCGATATGACGCGGTTCCTCGACCAGTGGTCACCATCTTTCGTGGAGGCGAAGCCGTTCATGGAATTGGCAAGTTGCTGGGTGAAACGAGCGCGTCGTGAGAATTACCTTGGGGCAGCGGAGTTTGAGGTTGCTCGACTCGAGTTTCTGTACGTTCATCTTGTGGAAGCGACGGACAAGGCCGGAACTGTGGGTGATGTTTACGATTTGGCATCGACTTACTGCAGAATGGACAGATTGCGCAAGACGGGTGAGAAGGTGGGGGAACTTGGTTTGGTCTACCTGCCAGCTGACGACTCCAATGGGGAGTATGAGGCGACGGACATTCAGGTGACGGAAGCTGAACAGGCGTTTCGTGAACGAATGTTGGAGCTGCAAGAATCGACCCGGGAAATGCGCACTAATTTAAAAGCTGCGATGGCTTTGGATCGAGAACTGAATGAATCCAAAGTAGCGGATATTGGATCGGTGGTCAGTGATGTTGTCCCGGTAATTCGTAAGAAGAAGGTGAAAGGAAGGAAGAATTCCACGTTCTCGGATACTGAGTCGGAGGGATATGAGCCCGAAATGTTTTCGCCACCACGAACGAAGATTCCTCGCAAGGCAACGAAAAAAGTGCCGGTTGAGAGGGGCGATTCCGAAGAAGGGGAGTGTTTTGAGCTGGAAGTGCCCAAAATTGTTGACAAGCGCAAACAAGCTGCACCACGGAAGGTAGTGGACCCACAACCGCCTAGCGATGAAGGTCCGCTGCAAAAGCCGGCGTGTGAGGGCCTTTCTCGGCATGAGTACTGTTCGTGCGACCCTTCGACCCAGCGGCTGGCCTCTCTTCTTCCATGCGAGATCCATGGTACGCACCGGATCTGCATGACGTGTAGGTTATGTGCTCGTGCAGGGCCGACGAAGTCTGTTAAGAAGAAGGCATGTTCAAAGGCTGGCGTTTTTGTCACCTGCGATTGTCCACGGGTTCGACAGGATTGGGTGACGGTTTTTGAGTACTGTACTCTGCATCAGACGCGTTGGTGGTGCCGGAGGTGCAAGACGTGTGTGGATCAGCAAGTTGAAATGGCTAATGATGTTCGGAATAAGGGAATGGTGCGGTTCATACCGGGAACACCGTATGTTCCACTGGTGACTCCGGTTTACGAAGAAGTAACCGACTCGGAGGAAGATCGCAGGATGTCATTTAGCGACATGCAACAGGCGAAAACGGGAAAGCAGACCAAGGTCTCCCGGAAGCGTGTTGCTAGTCCTTCCTCAGCCCCAGACCTGGCGAAGAGGTCTTGTGGAGCGATTTCACCGGTGCGTGTCTCTCCGAAATCTTTGGCTGAGCGGGGAACAAGAACCGGCGCGGTTGCACGTGACAAGAAGGGTTTTAGCGTGGCGATTCCGCGGAAAACAGTTATGCGGACCACTGTGACAATTCATCGCCCTCGACCTGTTGTTTCCCGGGCCCAGAGGGAATCGGACTCTGACGACTCTGCGCCGAAGCGGGTGGTTTAAACTTAAATGTTTATGCTACTCACCAGTCCGTGGTGAGTGGTAGGGGAAATAATTAATTAATGTACTATAGCACTCATTGATCGTATGTCTGGTAGAAAAAAAGTCAAGTAACAGTTCGTTTAAAACATCCAAAATATATTCATCAGTACTTAAGGT
>CASBQM010000617.1 GCA_949127645.1 Synechococcales cyanobacterium PMM_0036 | reverse complement strand
GGTGTAATTGCCTGAGCTATCTGCCCTTCAATATGGGGTGATGCCGCGCCAAGAACATTTATTTGTGGTGTGGGGACAGTCGGGGCGACCAATCCAGATAAAGACACTTCTGGCTTAGGCGTAATTGCCTGAGCTATCTGCCCTTCAATATGGGGTGATGCCGCGCCAAGAACATTTATCTGTGGTGTGGGGACGGTTGGGGCGACCAATCCAGGCAGTGTAATTTCCGACTTAGGTGTAATTGCTTGAGCTATCTGCCCTTGAATGTTCGGAGTCGTCGCACTAAGCACATTTATTTGTGGCGCGGACACGGTTGGGACAACCAATTCGGGCAGTGTAATTTCAGATCTTGGAGTAGTTGTTTGAAGTATTTCACTGATTATCTGTTGATCAATTCTAGTCACCTCTTTAAATATTTCAAACAAAAGTTTTGAAATAATCGTGGATTCTTGAACTCCAGGCAAATTTAAAGAACCCCCCTGAGCTGGAGAGAATCCAGTCACCGAAGGAAGTACACCTCCGCTTGATCGAATATTCTTAGTGTGAGTGACTAAATTTACTCCCTCATTGATATGTGGCTCTAGTGCTTGAATTAACTTACCACCTCCCGATTTAGCAGACACAACCAGATTATTTAATCCTGCTTTTATCGTGTCAAAGCTTTCCATCCAGTTGATTCTTACCCAATAAGACGGACCTGGGGAAGCCTCAGATAGATTAGCCTTTAAAGCTTGACCTACATTTAATGAATCAATTTCAAGATGTCCTAGCGATGCCTCTATATTTTGGGTCGTGTTTTGCCATGCCCCTTCTACTTGCGTGGTGGGAGATGCAATATTTTCTACGGTGTTAGCCTCATTCCTAACAGCAGGCGGAGGTAAACCCAGTCCTTCTCGAAAATAACTACCAAAACTTCTTTTTTGAGCTGCTACGGGTTGCTCTACGGGGAACGTTTGCTGGACTATGGGCTGGGCTGTATGCTGTAAAGCGCTTTCAACTTGAGCTATTGGTGATACAACACTTTCTGCACTAGCTGCATTAGTAATGGGAGCTGAGAATCCCATCGTTTCTAAGAAGCCTCTTTTTTGCTCTGTCTGTCCGGCATACTCTGTTTGTCCGGTATTTTCTGCTTGCCCAGAATGTTCTCCTTCAGTTTTTATATTGCTCACCCCTTCGCCAACATTAGTCTGTGCAGACCCACTCCTACCAAAGGACATCATGCTCAGAGCTTTATTCTTTAACTCCCCAAGTAAACTCATCATGTTATAGATGGGGGTCAACAAAGCTTTACTTATATTTTCTCCTACTGCTACAAAGGTTTCAGAGATTGATATGCCAATGGATGCGATCAACTTACTAATCTGTTCAATGTCAATAAAACTATTCAGCGATTGCAGAGGAGTCTGGATGGCATTGGTAATAACTTCTCCGACAGACACAAACGTGTCCGTGAAAGACTTACCGATCGACGATATTCCTTGACTGATTTTATCTATACTACCAAAAATTAAATCTACTGCGGATTGTCCAAACTTCCCAATATTATTGAAGATATCTGAAACCGATTGCCCGATCGCGCCTATGCCTAGTGGACTTAGAATTGCGTTAATTAAATCCCAGAAAGCTTTAGAAATATCACCAAACAGTCCAAAGAGCATTTTGCCTGTCGCGGTGGCAAACTCAAAAATCGTAGCATTTAGCTTCCCGAAGTCTCCTCCTAAAAACCCCATCTTCTCCAAGATATCTTTTGCTGCATCCTGAATTGCTTGTAATGGGTTCCCGTCTGCATTAAAGGTGACGATACTCATTATGGACTTAAAGATGGTTTCAACGTCAGTTATGATCGCTATTCCATTGACTTTAAAAGAATCCACAAATTTAATGAAGCCTTGACTTAGTGGCTCAAACACAGAGCTATAACTTAAGACTTTCTCAAAAGCTAAGGCAACTTGACCAAAGAACGTCGCTACATCAAGAATTGATTTTACGATGATTGCTGCAAACTCTATCATTGGCTTGATAATGGCTGCGATCGCTTCCAAGATCGTTGCCGTTATCTTACCCAGGGTGTTACCTAAGCCTTGACCTTTTTCTTCTACGGTGCTGGTTCCTTTAAAGAAAGAAGCTACAAACTCTGTGATACCTTGTATTGCCCCCTGGATTTTATCTTTGATTCCAGGGAAAGCATCGCCTAAATCTGTGAATGTCTTTTTGGCACTTTCTAGGGCTGGGTTTAGAATATCCATGAAAATGCCAGATATGCCAGTAGCCCCAATTGCTTCAGATAGAGCAGTAAAAGAAGGGAGTAACTGTAGCCCTATCTTTGCTCCAACGCCTTCTGTGTCTAAGCCAACACCCAAGATTGCGGTCTTTAATGATTCAAATGCGGGAATGATTTGAGTTGAGAAACTGGCGACGAACCCTTTCAAGAAAATATCAAAATGGGTCAGTATCTCCAACGGTACTTTGAGTGCATTGACTAAAATAGTCCCCAATGTCAAAAATAAATCCTGTACAAGCCTAATGGTTACTTTCCACTTGTCCATCAACTCTAGGTGTACAGCCAAGTCTGTGCCCCAGGTGAGTATAGAACCAGACACCTTTCCAAGAGACTGACCTAAGTTATCAAACAGAGTGGCATCCCCGACAATGTTGGTAATTGATTTGCCAAAACTAGCAAAGCCCTCCATGATGTCTGAAAGCTTAGGAATAAGCCCACTCAGGCTATCCATGATGAATTTGAAGCTATTGGCGAGGAAGCCTCCTCCCTCTGATACGGCAAATAATTTTACTCGTGCTTCTTCTAAAGGCTTGGAAAATTCAGACCAAAAGCCCCCGATTAAGGCAGATACAGATTTTATAGACTCATACAGGAACTTGAATGGCGTAGTCAAGATGTCTATTAAAGCTGTGCCTATCTGTTTGGCATTTCCCCATAATGTATTTAAGAATCCGGTGATACTGGCTACCGCACTTTCCCAAGCTAACGGGATTTGGACTGTAGGGCTGTGGTTTAATGCGTTGATTAAAGAATCTGCCAACCATTTAGCAAAACTCACGATCGGAGTCAAGATGGCACTATAGTCAGTTACGAAATTAACCCAAGCTTGACGAATCCAGGCTATCGCACCCCCAGCAATCGTGGAGACAGAACTGAATATTGACTGAACGTTGGCAGTTATCCCATCTAGACCTGGAACATTTAAGGTTATGCCCTGCCATCCCTGTGCGGCTAACTTCCCTAAACTATCCCAAGCCTGCGGGATAGAAGCAACGAAGTTAGTCCATTCTTGCTGCACCCACTTCATGGCAACGCCAAAAAGTCCCGGTATTTGCTCAAACCCACTGCTGATGGCTTCAGAGACGCTTTTATCTTTAAAGAAAGTTACAAAAGATTGCCACGATGTCTGCACTGCACCCATGAAGTTTTTCCACACTTCAGGGAAATCAGCAAATGTCGTAGATAAGAAGTTATGTAAAGAAGTAAACTGTTTTTCTGCTTCTTCCACAATAGAAGGGATATTAGCCCCGAAATTTCTCAATTGGTCAAATATTGCTGGAAACACTTGACCCGTAGCCAAGAACTCAGTAAAGGGTTTCCATTGCACTTTAATTCCTTGAATTAACTTGGTGAAGGCATTGCTCACTATGTCAAGAAGCCCAAAGATGCCTGGAATTAAAGGTGTACTTCCCAGCCAAGCAGATAATTTAAGCCAGCCCTGTTCAACAATAACGACCATCTTATTGAACTCAGACAACCAAGTGGCTACATTTAACAACGCATTCCCAATAAATGTGGAGTTATTTTTAGTAAACTTTTCTGCAAGTTCTATCAACTCATCTGGCAAGGCTTTTAATTTTGCAAAGAATCCACTGAATACGTTACCCAGGGCTAACTGTGGTGCCAGTTCTTGCCATTTCGCCGCCAGGTCTTTAATCCATAGATTGAACTTGGCACTCAATTCACCAAGCTGTTGGAAGATGAATGGCAGTATAGGTGTACCAGCTAGCCATGCCGTGAACTGTCCCCACCTTACTTCAATAAGGTCGATCGCCTTAATGAATGCGATCGAGAAATCTACCGTATTTGTTGGAACAAGGGTCTGTACTTTCATGAAGTTACCCAGTTCTGTCCATCCTGCTTTTATCTTATCGACAAATAATTTGAATTCGTCCTCTAAATTAAGCTGAATAGCAATGGTTTTGAGCCATGAACTCACGGTACCAAATAAAGAATCTAGCCCCGGCACGATGGATTTTAGTCCCTGACTAAGTCCTGCTTGTCTTTGAGCTATGACTTCTGGCAATAATTCTTCGGCTATCCTGTCTGAGAACCCTTTGATAAATCCTGAAATATATTCAGCAGGAATCTTGACTACATCCAGCAATGAGGCAAATATCGTCTTAAACTTTGCAGGGATATTGTTCAGGTTGCTGGTGACACTACCGAATCCTTGCTCAATTGAGTTGAATAACCCAGCTATGGATTCTTTGATACCAGCGATTACATCCCCTAGAGTAATTGTTTTAAGGTATTTAAAGAAGTTCTGGGCAGAAATACTTACTGATTGGATGGTCTGTTCTATCGCCGTACCGATTCTATTTATGTCGCCCATAACCATTGCTGGGATCTGACTCAGGATAGAGATGGCGCTCTTTACTATATTGATCAGCACCTCAGCTACAGCTCTGCCTGCCTGCTCGCCATTGGCAAAAGAAGCAAAGAATTCTTGCACTTCTTGTTTTGCTAGTTTTATCCCAGCTATACCCGCAATAAAAGAAGTGACCTGAGAGATGCCCTCTCCAATCCCAGAGATAATTATTTTTACCCCTGGCAAGATCTGCTTAAGCCCAACCATGAACCCTTGTCCTACATTGGATAAAGCAATCTTTAGCTCTAACATCCCTGCTTTTAAAATGGTCGTGTCGCCTTGAATCGCTGCGAATAAACCTCTGATGATTGTCTTAAAGGCTGACAGCACTTCAATAATACCGTTCAAGGTTGAGAACGCGATTTGTCCCAAACCAAGAATGACTACGACCAACCCTTTCAAAATTGTCCGGATGCCAAGAAAATTGGCGAACAAGACCGCAGTGGCAAAGCCCATGCCTAGAAAAACCAAGATAGCCGGAGCCATACTAACTCCCATAGCTAACCCCATTGCAATTACCCATGCGGTCATTTGGGTAAGTCCGCCAATAATACCCTTAGCTGCTAGATTAAAATTCCCCCCAAAATCTAGCGCTGACTGAGCCAATTCCCCGAAGTTTAAAGTGATGAGCGCCTTGGCTGCACGTTTCCCAAAATCAAGGAAGTCTCCTCCCAAAACCTTTAAGTTTAGAGCTACTTCTTGTGCCCCGTCACCAAACATAGCTCCCATGTTACCGATGCCATAAAGCATAATATGGTCGTATCTATCTTGTATGGCAGTCATGGAACTCTCCAGGGCTTTAGTCCCCGTGGCTTGAATCTGAGAGATTACCCCAGTTTTCTGAGCCTTGCTTTCAACTTGACCAGGCATGGCTGAAGCCCTAACTACGGGAACAATATTTATTTCAGTTTTTTTATCTGGATTAAATTTGTCAATTATTGTTTTAGCTGTTTTAGAAGCGGATTTTACTAGCCCTCCTAATGAATCAGATATCCGGCTTGTCATGCCTTCCCAAGCCAGGGGTATAGCTTCTGTTGGACTATGGTTCAGTAAATTAATCAGTCCCTGGGCAACATTACCCACTGGGGCTAACAAACCAGTCAGTGTAGTCATTATGGCAGAAGCCATAACAGTCCATGCATTGGTAATCGTTGCCCCAACTACTTGCCAAATACTACTTATCCCGAAACCTGTTACTTGCGCCGCAAGTATAGTGCTGCTAAGTTGCGTATTTATGCTATCGGTAGTTTTGTCCCAATTATCCCTAATGTTTGCAGTCGGACCAGGAGAGCCTTCCGATACCGCTACTTGCAGCTCATACCCCTGGATTTCCGTAGTCTTTACCAAGTTTTGGATATCGTTAGTAATGACAGAGGTTGCGCCTGCCCATTTTGTGGTAGCGGTATCCGCCGCCAATGATATTGGGTCTGTCTGCGCG
The DNA here is from genome assembly GCA_949127645.1 of Synechococcales cyanobacterium PMM_0036. Lineage (GTDB taxonomy): Bacteria > Cyanobacteriota > Cyanobacteriia > Elainellales > Elainellaceae > Drouetiella. The sequence continues at coordinate 427 of CASBQM010000617.1, read as the reverse complement.
ATGGGTAAAGTAGATGTTCTAGCGGCAGTGTCCAAAGACTGCCCAACTTCCGCCCCAATCGTCGGACGTACAGAGTTCTTTATCTCGCTGGCTGCGGGGGTGACAGCCTCTGGGATATTGATCTTCTCGATCGCAGTCGGGGTAAGTTCTTTTACTCCAAGAGGACTCTTCATCCCATTATTTTTGTCATTTGATATAATGCGGACTTCTTTTACAGGATTTTTTACTTGATCGATCGCAGTGCCAAATTGTTTGATGACTGGGTTGACTAGGTCTTTTATTGGTTGTTTTGCTTCTATCTTTTTACCTTGATGCAGAGAACTGTCAATCTCTTGCCATACGTCTGTGTCCGGTTTTACTTGATATTTTGGTAAATGTTCCTTTATGGAAACGCCCGTATTTTTTGCGGATTCCCATGCATTTGAAG
>CASBQM010000616.1 GCA_949127645.1 Synechococcales cyanobacterium PMM_0036 | reverse complement strand
TCAAGGAGCTATATCGAGACGATCGATCGCACTACATCCGCTGCTGGCAAGACTTGGGCACCTTCGTCAAGTTTGGCTCCATGAACGACGACAAGTTCAACAAGCAGGTCGAAGATATCCTCATCTTCCAGACCACGGCTGAGCTAGCTGTTCCCACTGAAACTCCAGCCGTAGAAGTCCAGTCTGCCGAAGGTGACGCATGGCAAGAAGTGCCGCCTGAAGCAGGGCAGAGCAATAGCTTGGATGGCAAAGCCTACACGACCCTCAAAGAATATCTTGAGCGCAACAAAGCCCGCCATGAAAACCGGGTTTATTACTGCAACGACGGCACTTCCCAAGCCACCTACGTAGAGCTACACAAGAGCCAGGGTCTAGAAGTGCTGTTTATGGATTCCTTTATCGACAGCCACTTCATCAGCTTCCTAGAGCGCGAGTATCCTGACGTGCAGTTCTCTCGCGTCGATTCAGATCTGGATGACACCCTGATCGACAAAGAAAAAGCAAGCGATATTGTTGATCCCAAGACCAACAAGACCCGCAGCGAAACCGTGAAGGAGCTGTTTGAAACCGCTCTGCACAAACCCAAGCTGACGATTCGCACTGAAGCCCTCAAGTCTGAAAATGCTGAAGCGGCTCCCCCGGCGATCGTCCTTCTCCCCGAAGCCCTGCGCCGAATGCGTGAAATGAATGCCATGATGATGCAGCAAGCCGTTGAATTCCCTGAAGAACATACGCTGCTGGTCAATACGGCTCACCCGCTGATCCAAAACCTGCTCAATCTCAGCCAGGGCGGCATCATTCAATCAGACGGTCAATCTACTTCCTCAGAGTTAGCCACCTTGATCTGTCAGCACGTCTACGATTTGGCGCTGATGGCACAAAAGGGCTTTGATGCAGAGGGCATGAAATCTTTTGTGGAGCGATCGAATCAAGTGCTAACCCGCTTGACTAAAAGCTAAGCGCTAAACCAGGTGCTTAAATAAGGTAAAAGGTATCAAATTTGATATCTTTTACCTTGCCTCTAGTCTCTAGACCCTAAATCACTCTATAATTAGTGGCTACGTCCATCCATTCTTTAGAACGCCATGCCTCGTCAATGTGACCTCACGGGCAAGAAGGCAAACAACGCCTACGCCGTCTCCCACTCGCACCGTCGTACTAAGAAATTGCAGGAAGCCAACTTGCAGGAAAAGCGCGTCTGGTGGTCTCAAGGCAACCGCTGGGTTAAGCTACGCCTTTCTACTAAAGCCATCAAAACTCTTGAGCGCAAGGGTCTAGCAGCCATGGCAAAAGAAGCCGGAATTAATCTCAACAAATATTAGACCTCTCTCGCTGCCTTGGGAGAGCTAAAAAAACAGAATAATTTGAGTGCGGAGGGTTTCTGAATGACTCTCCGCACTTTTACGCGTTGTCAAGTTTTTGTCCTGACAGCAGTTTTTATCATGACAGTGAATGTGCTGATCCCGACAACGTGTTCGTCCTTACAACCAACATTCTAGGAAGGTGATCGCTTTTTAGGTCGAATCGGGCATTATAGGTTTCATTGACTAGAAATCTTTTTAGCTAGAAATCTTTGCAACCTCAAACCCTATGAGCGGCAGTGCCGTAAATTCTACAGAGTGCTTTAAAGAACGTTTTACAGAATTAACCTATTGCTCGTAGTTTCCCTGTTGAACTTCCAGCACTGAATTGTTAAGACAGTAATCATTCATAAGCGTTTTGAACCTCAATAGATTCTCCTGCGTCTCGATCCGCCTATCTCAGACTCCGTAATCACTTATTTTCATCTGCCGATTATCCCACTTGTCAGGAAGACAGTTATGTCAACCCCAAAGATCATTAGAGCCGCTCAGCATCTCCTTCGAGAGATCGGTCGGATAGCGCAAACCCTGACCAAAGGTCTCATTAGCGGGTTGCTGCGAAGCTGGTTAATCTTCAGTCGGCGAACTGCCACACAGGCAGGTTTTGTGCTGCCGACCACCATTCTGCTGCTGCTGGTCGTCACGCTCACCGTAGGCGCGATCGGCTATCGTACTTTTACTCGAACCCAGCAGACGATCGGCGAACGGCAGCAACGCGTTATCTATAATGCGGCGACTCCGGCTATCGATCGCGCCAAGTCTAAGATTGAGTTCTTGTTTAGTCCCGACCGCGATCGCCGAAGTGGGGGTGTACCTAGCCAAACCCAGCTTTTGGGCATGATGCTAAATGATGGGCGAGATTTGGGTGGCAATGTCCGAGTACAGGTTCTTCCAGGCGATGATCCCTACAAGCTGCCGGGTGAATCGCGGATTGACATTAACGGCGATGGGGTTGTAGATAACGCTTGGCGCTACAAGGCTGATCTAGATGGAGACGGCACTACCAATGGCGCTAATGATGGGACGGTCGTTTACTCTATTCTCTTTACGGCACCTGCTGATCCAGCAACTTTGAGGGGTCAAAATGTTGCAGCTCGGGCAGCGGCTCGTCCTTTTCCCTACATCCGCAATGCTCCTTTGAGTAATGCAACTCAAGCCACAAGTGCCTGTAAGATTCGTAGCGGAACTACAACGGGAACTGAACAGTTTGTTCCGATCAACACGGATGGCTGGTTTCCTGATGAGGTAAATACTACCAAGCTGCGTAAGAACTTCCAGGTTGATGCCTATGTGTTGCCCAATAGCCCCAATGGCACGATCGCCACACTAGAGTTTCAGCAAGATCGAGAGGCAACCCAGGGCTTCAAATGGGCAGCCTGGTTTAGAAATGACCTGGAAATCTTTCCCGGACCTGCCTTCAACTGGAATGGTGCTATGCACACTCAGGGCAACATGATCATGGGCGGCAGCAGCTTCCGAGGCTACATGATTAGCTCTAAGGATTCCTGTTTGTATACTGAAGAAGCCTCAAAGCTTACGACAGCAGACATTACGGCTAATCCAGCGAAAAATATTCCGGCTTTCCAGGGGCAATTCATCACGGGCACAATCCGTGACAACAATTACAGTGGTGGCGATCGGTTTGACCTGTTTGCAGGAGCAGGTCGTGACCCCGTTCAGAACCAGACAATGGACTCTAACAGCGACTCTATTGATCCTACGAACGGTCGCAGACCCGCCGATTATTCTTTAGATCCGGTTGCTGTTCAGGCTAGTGGCATTTCTGTGGGTCGAACTGTACCCAATCCTGCGGTAGATGTAGATACGGCAGGAACTCCGGTCTGGAATGCATCTAACAAGTTCTTTCCTCGGATGGTTTATGCCAATGAAGATACGCCCTATGTAGATGACACCTTCCGCGCCGACAACCGCTATGGTCCTTATCCTCGATATGGTCGGAAAAGCGACCCAATTCCAGGATTTATTGGGGCAGATATTTCTGGAAACATTGATCTGACGGGAGATCAACCACCCCCCGGTTCAGATAGCACCAGCGTTGGTCTGGATGGCTACTGGGAGCGCCGTGCCCGCCTCGATGGGCTGAGGCTGCTTGTCAGCCAACGTCTAGAGCTAGGCGATCCCGCTGGATGGGGCGGTCCTTCTCCAGATGGAATTGATCTGGCAAATGAGCCGCTCAAGCCTTGGGGCGCTTGCCCTGGCAATAGCTCTAGTCGCTGTAATGAAGCCCGACAGCGTAGATCTCTCTGGGATAATTTATCCTCTGTTCAGGCAACGGCTGTCTATCATGCCCAGTCTCCTAACGGCGTTGATTTCCCGGCGGCTTGTCTTGCAACCACCGTTCATCCCGGAACCGCCGGAACGCTAGATAAAAGCGCTACCTTTGAGAATCTAGCCTATGGTTTGCCCGCAGCAGCCTTCTCCCCCTCAACATTAGGATTAGGTCGAGAACCGTATCTAGCGGCAGGAGGGCGATCGCTCATCACCAGCGATTTCTTCCGGGGTCGGGGCACCAACGGCTGGGAGTTTAGCGCTCCACCTCCTACTGCCTTCACGTCTAACTCAACCAGTAATCCCTGGATGAATGCGCTCCGCAACTTGGCGCAGTTTGCCGGAGATCCAAAGGGTGGCGCACCTTCTTTTACGCCTGTTCAAGATGCGATCAATCAGGATCAAGTCCATCCCTATCCACTGATGTCCATGTGGGGCGATTTTTCCATGTTGCGCCGGGTAATTGGGTTAATGGACAGCGGCGTTACTTATGCTAGTCTTAGCCCTGCTGACAAGACAACGCTGCATACGGCAGGCTGCGTGATTGGTATGTTAGCCTACAACGTGGACTACCTCGAAAAGTTTGATGTTGACTTGGTTGCAGCAGACACTCAAGGTCGTCTCCTTTTAGGTGACGCGAATGTTACTATTCCGGGCGCTTCAAACTTTTCAACGGGCTTAAGGGGAACGCTCCGGCTAATCTTGCGGCGTAATGATCCGTTAGTTTTGGCGTTACCTGCCGCAACGCGATTGCCTGATTCTATTCGCAAACCCGGTACGGTGGTTCCAAGCCCACTCTTACTGAGTTCCAGTATGCTGGCGGAAATGGCGTTTGAAAGCGGCTCTAATGATCCAGAGACCTTTGTTCGACTGATGGAACGCTGGCGAGACGATCCCAGCACCTCTGTGGCTCGACGAGATGAGCTGAATAAACAAATTTACTTAGCGCAGCTCATCGTTAGTAAAGAGCAGGTAGCACGCGATCGCCGCTACGGATTCAACAGCGCTCGATACACACAAGCTCCTCTAGGTAAATGCGAGGCATGGTCAGATCTGTTTAATCTAGCTCCCACTACGGGGATGCCTACAGGGGTCAATGATGATGAATTCAAGCGAGCCAATTCTGAACCACTTTTCAGCCTTTGTTCTAAGCGTCCCCACTTTCCCATACTTTACTCTCTGTTCCCTGCTTACGTTCTTAGTAGTGGTACACCTCCAGCCACGGTGGAAGCGGGTTACTTAGGCGGTTTTCTCAACCATAAAGATCTCTCTGATTCTGTGCAAGCATCGCTGGTGCGAGAAGGTGCTGACGACTACATCCGTACGTCTAACACTGGAGCAAGCATTCTCTACCGTGTCGTACGCCCTGAGACGATTGCCAGTGTGCCCTTGGGCATTACGGGCACAACCCTAGGGAGTGCCGCCAAGCCTTGGACGTTACCCATTATTTCTACTAACGTCAATGGTTCTACCCCCAATAGCAACCAAAATGCTCTGATTAAGGTCTGTACTAACGATACTCCTTGTTCTCAGCCCACTAGCTCAACGAACCGAATTTCCAAACCAGGAGCGCTCTACCGTACTGCCTTTAAAGATGCAGCTCTGTTCAATGGTCGAGAAATGCTGAGCGTCCGAACTCTAGATCTAGATTTAGACTTGATGCGATCGACTGCCATTGGAACTGATTTTTGGCTTCCTAAGAGCGGTCTGGTTTATGCCTTCCGAGAAGATGGCGTCTCCGAAGCACATATCGTCCGACCGTATCGCAACACCTGGGAGAACTGTAAGAGCGATATAAAGCTGCGCACAGATACAAGCTGTCAGATGAACACAGGATCAGTCGATGCTATGACATCCAGCGACCCACCTTTAAGCACTAACAACAAGATTACGCCAAAACCCGTAGATTACTATGCTGATCCCGATCGTCGTCCTCATGGCTTCCGTCTCCGCAATGGTGCTTCCCTAGGACGAACAGATGATGATGGTCATGGCTTGTCGCTCATCAGCCACAACCCTGTCTATGTCATGGGTCACTTCAACTTGCATCGCGCCCCTGGAGTGACAAGCACTGCCCGAGCTGATGGACTTGAGGAGTTTATCAAAGGTCAACTGCTCAATACTGACTTCTCTAACTTTTACACTCGCAAAGATCTTGATCTCACCTTTGCCCGTCCTGACAGCGACCAGTGGCGACCGAGTGAAGTGCTAGCGGATGCCGTCACTCCCCTCTCTACGGAGTTCTGCGATGGCAGTATTCAAGACGGAATGTATCCCGCCTCTCTGCCATCAAACCAGGCTCGCGATCGCTATGGGTGCAGCAGCGGCAACATCACCTCTTACCTCAATCAAGATCGCATCACTGCTTTTCCTAGTCTGACCGGCCCAGCGGTAAATAAAGGCATCAGATGGATGCGCTCCACTCTTGCCGATAGCTACCCTACGTCATTGCCAGATTCCACGCTGGAAAATCCTGCCGAGGGCGAATCTCCTATTGTGTTCCGTAACGGTAATCCGATGACATTCACTGGCACCAGTCCTAGTGAATACAGCGGATCTTATGTCGCTATGAGCACAGCTAAAACCCGGATCAATGCCTCTGATGGTATCCAAATGAACATGATCATGGTCAGTGGATTGATTCCTTCGCGTCCTAACCAATCCTACGGGGGCTTGCATAACTTCCCACGGTTCATAGAGAACTGGGGCGGTGATGATCTCTTTATCTCGGGCGCATTCTTGCAGCTCAGTTTCAGCACTTATGCGACTGCGCCTTTTGACCAGGATCGATGGGAAGTTTCAACAACTCCTGATGGCACTACTAACGAAGATATCAACTACTATTCTCCTCCCAATCGTCGCTGGGGATACGATGTAGGTCTTCAATACGCCAAGGCGGGTCCTGTGGCTCAGCGCTTCAAGTTTGCTGAAGCCATCCGCAGCGAATTCTACACAGAGCCAGCCGCAAACGATCCCTACATTGCTAACTTGAAAAACTGCGCTCAACCTGCGACCTGTTCTGCCCCATGAGGAGATCATCCATGTCAGTTTCCCCTTCTCCCTCTCGGCAACGGCTCCTGGGCTTACTTGCCAGACACAACACTGCTTCAAAAGAGCAAGGTCTAACGCTTATTGAGTGCTTGGTGGCAGTATTCGTAATTGGCTTAACGGTGACTCTCATCACCCCGCCGCTCTTCATTGCTGCTGCCACCCGCGCCCAAAATCGTCGAGCAGAGCAAGCCCTCCAGGTCGCCCAAGGAGAGGTCGATCGCATCCGAACCATGGTAGCGCGTGGCAACCACACGAACACCAACCTGCCCAAGACCGTGACGACAGCGCTGCAAGCCCATGATCCTCCCAAAAGTTTCGTGAGCGGTTTGATAAAAACTCCTTCTAGCACCTGTGCCGGGAGATATGACGATAGAGCGATCGATCCTGACAAAGCTTTGAAGGTAGACATAGATGGCGACTGCGTTCCAGACTTCTTCATGCAGGTGTTCCGAACGGTAGGGAATACGACGCAAGATCAAATTACTTCAACCCCCGACCTCACTCAGCGGAAGCCGTCAGACTTTCAGTTGGGTGTGCGCGTCTACTCAATGGTGGCAGATGGCACCGCACCGGGAAATTCTTGGGAGAATTTGGAAAACCCACCTCAACAGGCTTCTCTACAGATGACCAATGGTGAAGGCAATCAGCGGAAACGCCCCCTTGCTATGATCTACACTCCTTTCTCATGGAGCGATCAAAACTCTACCCTATGCACCTATTTCCAGTCAGGAGCATTACCCCAGGGCTGTCCGTCTCCTTAACTTATCGTTCATCCATTGTTCAAAGGCGATTATTTTTTGAAGGGTGCGTGCTGCCCACCTTTCAAAAAGTAATCAGCCTCAAAAAGTAATCAGCCTCAAAAAATAAGCAGCCTCAAAAATAACCACCACACTAAAACACGACCTGTTCACCCCATACTAGGTGGGACACTATGGCAAACCCTGATTCTTTCTCTCGGCTTAAATCTCGCATCAAGTCTGCACTGCTACCCAAACGGCATTCTGGTACAAAAGGATTCACCCTCCTGGAACTCTTGGTGACTGTGGCGATCGCGGGCGGCATCATCTCAGGTTTGATGTACATTGTTGTGGAGCTGATGGGAACCGACCAGCGCGAATCCTCTCGCTCTGAAACTCAGCGAGAAATGCAGATGGCGATGGACTACATCAGCACAGAGCTACGAGAAGCGGTTTATGTCTACACAGGCCCCAATCTAGACTGTCCAGCAAACGCGGCGACCGGAGCGATTTGTCTCACCAGCTACCTCCCCGCTTCCCTCAGTACCAATAGCGTTCCCATCATCGCCTTCTGGAAGCAGCAGCCCTTTCCCGATACTACGGCAGGTGTCCGAGGGCGGTGTTATGGCAGTACCCCCCCTGTGGGCGTTTCCTGCTTGACCGGATCTTCCTACGCTTTAGTGGTCTATTCTCTCAGCAAAGCCCCCAGCACCATCTGGTCAAAAAATGCCAGAATTACCCGCTATGTCCTCACCGAATTTGACACTCAGGGCAATCTCAACAAGGGATACGTCAACCCAGGAGCATTCAACAACTTTGCAACATGGCCCATGGGTAAGGACGCAATAACAGGACAAACTACAGACTTGCGGAACGTTACGGTTCTGAGTGGGCGATCGCCGGGAACTCCAATCGATACTCCGGGACCTGTGGCTCTAGTTGATTTTGTTGATGTCAAGCCTCGCCAAACCGCAATTTGTCCGAGCGAAGGAGTAAACTACTCCACCTCTCCTACCGATAAAACGTTGAATGACACAGGTTTTGGCAGCAATGCGCGCGGTTTCTATGCTTGCGTCAGCATTCGTCCTCAGCCCGCAGGCTCGACTGCAACCAGTCAAGAGGTAAATACTGGCGTTAATCAGGATGTCGTTTTGTATCTGCGAGGCAATGCCGACGGCAGACCTGGAATCATTGGAGATCAGTTTCTCCCGGCTCTAGAAACCAGAGTCCTCAGTCGGGGTGTATTAGGTAAAACTCCCTAACCTTCGTTTGCTTGACCTTGGTTTGCTTGACCTCGCGCGTCCAGTAAAGTTAGAAACCCAGTAAAGTTAGAAACCTAGTGGAGTTAGAAACCTAGTGGAGCTACAACAATGATACGCAAGTTTCCCATAAGACATTCCACGTTTGGGTACACCTTGATAGAAATGATGACCGTTCTGGTGATCGTTGGCATATTGTCAGCGATCGCCGCTCCAGGGTGGCTATCCTTTATGAATAGTCGGCGAGCTAATAGCGCAAGAGACCAAGTTTCTCAGGTGCTTCGACAGGCTCAGGCTCAAGCCCTTCGTAGTAAACAATCGCAAACGGTAGCATTTAATGTAGCTGCTGTGCCCCCTACTATTACAGCTTTAGGGGTGACTGATCCCATTGGCAATGGTCAGTTTGATCCCAATTCAGTGAAATTGCAGGCAAAGAATGGGGCAACAGTTATCTCTAGTCTTGAATTCGATACAAACGGCAACTTAAAAAATCCATCCCTAGATCAGCAAGGGCTGAAGATCACGGTCACTGTGCCTCCCACCACAGGGGCTAAGCGTTGCGTCATCGTACAAACTCTGCTAGGAGCAATGCGATCGGCAAGTGGCACTGATTGTGACTAGGTTATTTTGATTGAGTAATCTTGACCAGGCAATCTTAACCTAGTGAATTGAGATAGGCACTCTGATAGCCATACAAGATTTAGCTATATAAAAACCTAGCTATATAAAAGCTGTAAGGGCGTGATTAACACACCCTTATCAAAGAGCCTGAAATCGGTAATCTAACAAGGCTTCTCTAAGATAAAGAATTAGGATAAAAGCCCCACTTTCAGATACTGAAGTCAAAAACTATTGAGAATTACTGAGCCACTGAGTTAAGTTGCTGAGTTAAGTTACTGAGTTAAGCCACTAAGCTAAGTTGCTTAATTATGAATTACCTAACTGTAAAAATTTTCCTCAGGGCGATAAATCGTTTTCCAACAACGCTCTAGATATCCAATTTGGTGGAGATGCCAAAACTGCTTGGGGCTTAAAACTAGCGGCATCTTATTGTCAAAAATAGGCTGAGTCAAGAACTTCCACAGAGGAAATTGAGTTTTGCTACTTTTAGGAGTCATAGTACGTAAATCGGGTGTGGGAGAGAACTACCTAGGAACTTCTAGAAGTTGAACTAATAGACATTTACCGATCGACTCAGCTTCTGCGATGTTCACTTCTAGATATAAGTTTTCCCAAATTTGTCTCACGATCTCCCACAAAACGATCTGTATCAGTAATCTTTTTGTCGAAATAAGCGATCGCTTTTCAACACAAACCTATGTGGAAATACGAGTAAATATAAGTGCTATTGAATACTTTCTAATCTGCCTAAGCTAGTAAAGATCTCAGAAATTAAATTAACCTAAAAGGTCTCCTCAGCGTTGATTAGCAACGCTGAGGTTGGGTCATCAGGCTAGAATGTAGCAGCTAAATCTAGTTCATCGAAGCCGCCATCTCTTGCTGGAAGCGACTCTTAGCAGCCTTGAATTCAGTCGAGAGCTTTTGGCACTGCTCATCAGAGAAATTCTTGCCGATCGCCGCTAGCATCGTACTTTCTTCCTGCCGGACATGATCGAGAACAGCTTCTTTCAAGACCTTGACAGCATCTTTGAATCCAGGAGATGAAACATCCAGGGCTTTAATTTTATCCAACATCTCTTTCATCTCAGCTTGTTCGCTGTAAAGCTCTTGAGTGTTGCTCTCGCCATAGAACGAGCGAACAGCAGGGTAAACAACCTGCTCTTCTGCCTCTGAATGAGCTGACAGATCCTTGTAAAGCTGACCAAAATATTCCTGGATCTTTTGCGGGTTGTCACTTCCCTCGATCTCGGCAAACAGAACGCTTACCTTCGCATGATCTGCCCGAATTACATCCTGCACCTTCATGTCAGAACTGTCAGAGGCTTGAGTAATGGCACTGCCCGCAACACCAGAGAGTGCAGCAACAGCGTCCTGAACTCTTGCCCACAAACCCTGATCAGCATCCTGACCCGTGAGTTCTCTCACACCCAAAACTTCTAAAACACCTTTAAGCTGCTCCTGATGAGCGCGGTTCTCGAAGTTGACCGTATTGAGAGGAGCGATCGCAACTTCAACATCTGCACCTACCTTCTGAGCAGCCTTGTGAACCAAGAGTCCAGACATGGTTTGCTGATGCTTGAGCAATTCGTGCTGAAAAACCTTTTCATAAAGAGATAGCTTAGAGCCAGACATTAGCTCCGAAATCTTTTCAGCCATTTCTGTCACGTTCTCAGCAGGCTCAGAAGACACGCCGTACTGAACGATTACAGTCTCTAAGATTCCCAAATTTTTGCGATCGTCCTCTAGCATTTTCTGAAAACGCTCTTGGATCTTCTGATCTGAGAGATGAGAGCCAAGCTTTTGCTCATTCTCAATCAATAGCTCTTGAATGACCTTCATGCTTGCCAATTTTGTAGCAATTGAAGCTCTCTTGGTATCGTCAAGCGTAACTACCATTGTGTTCTCCTGATCTACGAATTAACTGGTCTTATGCAACAGTTTGACGTAGCAAATGGACGAATTAATCAACCTTCTGAGTGATTATGGTTTTAGCCTAAATAATGAGAAAGCTCTTCCTTGAAAAAATCAGTTTAGAAATGTCTAACAAACCATTTCTAAACTGACTTAAAGAGATGCTAAAGGTTCATGCCTGGACTCTATCAACTATCCGTTTACCACGTCACCACCATTAGGATGAAGAATTTGACCTGCCATATAAGAAGAATCTTTGGATGCTAGAAACACATAGCTAGGTGCAACCTCTTCGGGCTGTCCTGCCCGCTGCATTGGCACCTGCAAACCGAACTTCTCAACTTTTTCTTCCGGGAAAGTTGAAGGAATAAGGGGAGTCCAAATAGGACCCGGCGCAACACCATTTACCCGAATTCCTTGCTTGATTAACGATTGAGACAAGGAGCGTGTAAAGGTAACGATCGCTCCTTTTGTAGCTGAATAGTCTAGAAGCTGCGCATTACCCTTATAGGCAGTGCTAGACGTAGTGTTAATAATGGTACTGCCTTCACTCAGGTAAGGGAGCGCCGCCTTTGTCAGGTAAAACATTGAGAAAATATTGGTACGGAACGTCCGCTCTAGCTGCTCTGCACTAATCTGTTCAATACTCTCCTGAGGATGCTGCTCTGCGGCATTATTCACCAAAGTGTCTAAATGCCCCAGATGACTCACCGTCATTTCGACCATGTGTTGACAGAATGATTCATCGCCAATGTCACCCGGCAAAAGCAAGCATCTGCGACCTTCAGCTTCAACCAGTTTCTTCGTCGCTTCCGCGTCCTCATGCTCATTGAGATAACCGATCGCTACATCTGCACCCTCCTTAGCAAAAGCGATCGATACAGCGCGACCAATTCCGCTATCGCCGCCTGTGATTAGCGCGACTTTCCCTTCTAGTTTGCCTTTGCCTTGATACTCATAATCGTTAGATTGAGGTAGAGGACTCATCTCAGACTCTAAGCCAGGAAGCTGCTCTTGGTGCTGCCTAGGCTGCAATGGTTCAGTCGTATTTTGAGACATGGGTTTCCTCCCTCGCTTCATTCCATAGAATGACATATTGCTCAAAGAGGTCTCTCTTGCCAAAGACAGGAGTTATGTCTTTCTAAGGGCTGATTTTGGAAGCTGAGTTACTGAGTGAAGTGCCTATAATGATGGAAGCCCAACTTTGAGCCATGAGAGAATTTATGGATGAGCTAACGGGTTTAGGAGATGCTAAAGAAAATGATTTGAAGTGGGATGCCGATAGTCGCTCTGCTCTAGATAAGGGTGTGCTAGATAAGAGTGCGTTAGATAAAAAAATCTTAACTCAAGGACTACACCTTAACGATTGGGTACCCAGCTTTGAAGTCAAAAAAGACTTTGTGCCTATTGTGGATAGTTCTACTCACCAAAAAGGAGTGATTGAGAAGTTGGGGTTAACGCCTCACGTAAGATTTAGTAAGAAGATAATCAGCAAAATCAATGGGCAGCAGTCCATTGAGATTTTGCAAATAGCCAATCTTTGTCAAAACTATTCTGAGCGCTTGAGATGGGGATGGACTGATACACCAAAACTCGGCGATCGCTTCGGAAACTCCATATTGCCTCTAGGAGGATGGCTCGTTGGCAAAACTGAGCAACCGATCGCTATGCGCTGCTCGGTTCGTCAGGTTTTGATTGCCGAAACTCCTATTCATATCCCTCGCCCAGATGTGATTAAGGCGCACTTTTATGATGCAAAAGCCACGAATTGCGGCTATCAAGTGAGCCTTAGCTTACAAGAATTTTCGGGTGAGGTGGTAATAGATTTAGAGGCTGTTTTTGCGGACGGTAAGACCGCTCCCGCGTGTGTTATTACTCTCTATAAGTACGGCTGAAGTACGCTAAACTAAGGCTTTTAAGTGAGCATCTGCGAGTGAATTGTTCCTAGATAGACACGCTTCTGGTTCGCTAAAACTGCCTGTAAAACGACTTCATTAGGAATTTCGGCAGCAGTAATTATTTTGGAAAAGCCGCTGTGTTCTGCTTTGGCATGATGGGCATAAGCCTCCTTAACATCCCGGCGATGAACGTCAATGGGTAACTCGCGTATTACCTGGTTATTGTGAAGAACCTCGATCGCCACTGCGTCAGAATGCTTGCCTAGTACCCAACCTTTAATAGGTAGACCCTTATAATTTTTCCCTTGAACAGGTGTGTCGATCGCCCATCCTTCCAGCCATTCTGATGTCTCCTGAGATTTAATCACCTGCGTAATTTCAGTAGATACATAGTCTGGAATATTCAGAGCATAGTCTTCTGTTTCTCGGGTCAGGTTAGGGTTGTAGCAAGGATCTATCTCTACTTTCTTCCCCCAGCGTTTCCGCATCAGTTCAGATTCTTGTTTTAGTCGCTGTATTTTTTCTGGGGTCGTCTCGTATCCGCGACTATGAGATTCATGATGGTAAAGTTGGGCGTGAGGTAGGTAAACATTGTGGTATCCCTTCCGAACCATTTTTAGACAAAGATCTACGTCATTGTAGGCAACAGCTAACTCTTCATCAAATCCACCCACCTGCTCAAACACTTCTCGACGGCACATGAGGCAAGCTGCCGTAATGGCAGAGTAGTTATTGACGGTCGCAATTTGACTAAAATAGCCCGGTGTTTGGGGATCGAGGTGCCGATGACTATGGTTGGCAATGCCCTGAATACCCAGTAAAACTCCTGCGTGTTGAATGGTGTTGTTGGGATAGAGCAGCAGTCCACCGACTGCGCCTACAGATTTTCGTTGGGCTTGCTCCACTAGCGCCTCAATCCAATCTGGAGTAATCACCTCAGTGTCATTGTTGAGAAACAGCAGGTAGCTACCTCGCGCTTTTTTAGCGGCAAAGTTGTTGATACGAGAGAAATTGAAGGGGACATTAAATTTATAGCTTTTGAATTGCTGTGATCGCCGCCGCTGCCAAGTTGCGATCGCCTTTAGCGCCTCTCGTTCAGTGCTGCCGTTATCAATTACGATCACTTCGTAATTCAGATAAGTGCTTTTGCTAAAAATTGACTGAAGACAGCGATCGAGTACAGATCCTAGATCACGAGTGGGAATAATGATGCTGACTTTGGGATAATCAGCGGGGCGATCGGTCGTGGGATTTTCTGTGCCTGACGAACTTGTACCTGACGAAC
>CASBQM010000615.1 GCA_949127645.1 Synechococcales cyanobacterium PMM_0036 | reverse complement strand
TCAACGCTGCCGACCTTTACCCACATCTGAGCAGCCTGACCCCGAATGGCTGGCAACTGCGGATAACCAAATTGATCCGACTCAGCCCTACTGCTGTTACTTGAAAGAAGATGGGGTCGGCTACATTGATATCTTTTTCTACGATGGACCGATCTCCCGAGACATGGGCTTTAATGATGTTCTCAGCAGCTCTTATCAGCTAGCGGTAAGAGTGGGCGAGGCAGTGCGTCAGGATCACCCGTCGGCGCAGTTAATTTCAGTTGCCACCGATGGCGAAACCTTTGGACATCACCGAGGCGGCACCGAAAAAGCGCTGGCATACGCCTTTACTCAAGAATTTCCCGATCGCGGCTGGACAGTGACAAACTTTGCCCATTATCTCAGTCTCAATCCGCCGACTTGGGAAGCGGAGCTAAAGCCCGTGACTTCCTGGAGCTGTTCTCATGGGGTCGATCGCTGGCAAGACGACTGCGGCTGTGGCGGCGGCGGCAACTGGCACCAGAAATGGCGAAAGCCGCTGCGAGAAAGTCTGGACTGGCTACGGGATCAGCTCGTCAAAGTCTACGAAGAAAGCGGCAAGAAGGTGTTTCGAGACCCCTGGAAGGCTAGAGACGAATATATTCAGGTGATTCTCGATCGCACTCCTAGCGTTATCAGCCGTTTTTTATCGCAGCATCAAACCCACAGACTCAGCGTTGCCGAACGGGTCGATGCCCTGCGGCTGCTAGAAATGCAGCGTCACGTACAGCTCATGTATACAAGCTGTGGCTGGTTTTTTGACGAACTTTCTCGACCGGAGGGCACTCAGATTTTGCGCTATGCGGCAAGGGCGATCGAGCTGGCGGGGGACGTGTCGGGCATTCAGCTTGAGAAGGGCTTGATTAAAAGGCTAGCTTTGGCTCCCAGCAACGTGACGGAATTGTTTCAGACCGGTGCAGAAGTCTATCGCCAACTTGTGCTGCCATCTCAAATTAGCCTGGAGCAAGTCGCGGCTCACTATGCCATCCTGTCCCTCATGGGCACCCGCGATCGCCATGTCTATTGCTATGGCGTTCATGTATTGGACTATCAGATGCAGAGGCTAGGAGCATTAACTCTGGCGATCGGTCAGATTCAGCTTACCTCTGAGATGACACGCGAAGCCAGCCAGATGGCATTTGTAGTGCTGCATCTAGGCGGCTGGGATTTTCACTGCTGCATTCAGTCCTTCACCGGAAGACGGGCATACAGTCAAGCCAAAGAGAGCGTGTTTAATGCGCTGAGTCAAGCTAGCGCCGCCCAAACTATTCTGACTATGAGCCGGATTTTTGGTAGCCAGTCCTTCGGTCTGCAAGATCTCTTCGCCGAAGAACGTCACCGAATGATGCACTTGCTTAGCCAGGAAACCCTAACCCGACTCGACCAGCTCTATACTCAGGTCTACCGAGATAACTACGGCATTCTCATGGCGTTTCACAGAGACGGTCTAGAGGTGCCTCAAGAGTTGCAGGTGGCAGCAGAAATTGCCATTAGCCACCGCGCCATCGACTCTTTGCAGACCTTAGAGCGGGAAACCAGCGACTTCCCGTTCAACGATCCGCAGCTTTGCCACAGCCACTTAGCCGAGCTGGAAGCAATCGCCCACGAAGCCAATCACCTGCGCTGCCAAATCAAAATGCCACAAATCAAGCAAATTCTGGAGCGGCTAATTTGGCGATCGCTCTGGTCAATTTTGTCTGCCGCTAACCCAGAAGCCTTAACCACCTTGGATTGGGTAGAACGTCTGATTGAACTAGGCGATCGGCTACACCTGCCCTTAGCACTCGATCGCACTCAGGAACTCTATCTCAGCCACTTGCAGCATCAGGAATCACTGAGATCTCAGGTACAGTTCCTAGCGCTGGGTAAGAAGCTGGCGATCGACATAAACGCGGTTTAAATTTTGAATTTCAGATTTTGGATTCAAGCCAAAATCGATTCATACGCGATGTGCATCTTTCCTGATCACCCTCACCCTAAATCCCTCTCCCAGAGTAGGAGAGGGACTTTGAGAAGCTCTTGATCCCCTTCTCCCAAGGCAGGAGAAGGGGCTGGGGGATGAGGGCTGACTTTAGTTGCACATCGGTTATTCATGGTTTTCCTAGTTTCTCGACACGCTCTAAAGCGGGTAGAAGGCTTGTCTTGAGCGCTTCCTTTGGGGAGAATCTACCCATTAGCCCATAGCTGACCAATCCTGCATATTCATACATCACCATTCTGGCTCTGTCGCCTCGACTCAGCTCTGGCAAACCAGAACTCGGAACCGGGATAACGGTGAAGCCGAAATTTTGGAATGTGAGCTGCGATCGCAGCATATGAGGTGCGTCAGTCACTAACAAAATTCGCTTGATGCCCTGCGGTTTTAGCACTTCCGCCGTGAACTTAGCGTTCTCATAGGTGGTACGAGAGCAGCCTTCTCCCGTCAGGTCTTGATCGGGAATGCCTTTGCCGTGGAGCTGTTCAACAATCTTAGGCGCATCCCAGATGCCGCTTGCAAAAATCAGGGGCGCTCTTTTCTCTTCCCAGAGCTTAGCAGCCACCTCAACCCGCGAGGGGTTCAACGGTTCTCCGCGCCCCAAAATTACGACCGCATCAGCAGCCTTGCCAGAGTCGTGGGGAATTTGCTTCACTAAAACCGTTTCGGCAAACCGGACGGCTGGGGGAAATAGCACCGTTAGGTAGATTAGCGCTGAGGCGCAAACCAGCGATCGAAGCCAGCGGCGACCATACCGCCGGGGAATCAGGCTCAGCATTTGAAAGAAAAACACAAACAAGGGCAACACCAAGAACGGCTGTGTCACCCATTCACCTAGCCATCCTTTAGCCGGTAGCCAAGCGCTAGATCGAACGGAACAGGCGGCTGAGTCCATAATAGAGGCGACTAACATAAGAGCTTTCCTCGACTAACGACAAACACACGTCCTGCATCATCAGAACGAGCATAACAAAGCTGACGCTTAAGATTTGTTGCAAGGCGATCGTTTGATCATGAAAAGTTCGTGAAGATTGGCGATCGCAGTTCAAGCAGTCCAAACACTAGAAGCGGTATAGCATCAAACTTTTAGCCCTTTTGAGAGCGAAAATATGTTAAAATTTCAATCAAGAGCAAGCAACTTCTAGCGGTACCTTCAAGGCAAGAGCCACGGGATTTAGCAAGTGCCCCGATGCCTTTCCGACAGGGTGATTTCCGCAAGATTATCGGCTGAAAGCTCAAACTTTTGGAGTTTCTAAAATTACTATGAGTATCCCTCAAGAGCGGATTGTCCCCACAGATTTGCGGAATGAGATGTCCCGATCTTACCTGGAATACGCCATGAGCGTTATTGTGGGGCGAGCGCTACCTGATGCGAGGGATGGTTTGAAGCCTGTCCACCGACGCATCCTGTACGCCATGCACGAGCTGGGGCTGACGCACGATCGCCCTTTCCGTAAGTGCGCTCGCGTCGTGGGGGATGTGCTGGGTAAGTATCACCCCCATGGCGACACCTCCATCTATGATGCTCTGGTGCGAATGGCACAAGACTTTTCTATGCGGATGCCGCTGATTTCGGGGCATGGAAACTTTGGCTCGATCGACAACGATCCGCCTGCGGCTATGCGATACACCGAATGCCGTCTGCACGCGCTGACAGTTAATTCTCTCCTGCGAGATATTGAGTCAGAAACCGTCGGCTTTACCGACAACTTTGATGGCTCTCAGCAGGAGCCTTTAGTGCTTCCGGCACGGATTCCGCAACTTTTGCTCAATGGCTCATCAGGTATTGCCGTAGGCATGGCAACCAATATTCCGCCCCACAACTTGGGTGAGCTACTGGATGGATTGCTGGCGCTGATCCAAAATCCTGAAATCACCGACTTGGAGCTGATGGAATACATTCCTGGTCCAGACTTCCCGACGGGCGGGCAGATTTTGGGCACCAGCGGTATCCGGGAAGCCTACACCACCGGACGCGGCTCCATCACCATGCGGGGTGTGGCGACGATCGAAACCTTAGAGCAGCGGGGTCGTCCCGATCGGGATGCCATCATTATTACCGAGCTGCCTTACCAGACCAACAAGGCGGCGTTAATTGAAAAGATCGCCGACATGGTTAACGAGCATCGGCTAGAGGGCATTTCTGATATTCGGGATGAGAGCGATCGTGACGGAATGCGCATCGTCATTGAACTGCGGCGAGATGCCTACCCCCGGGTTGTGCTAAACAACCTTTATAAGCAGACCCCCGTTCAGGCAAATTTTGGTGTGAATATGCTAGCGCTGGTCAACAGCGAACCGCAGCTTTTAGGTCTTCGTCAAGCGCTACAAGTCTTTCTGGATTTCCGGATCGAGACGATTACCCGACGCACGCGCTACGAGCTACGCAAAGCCGAAGATCGAGATCACATTCTGCAAGGTCTGCTAGTGGCGCTGGCTAATCTAGATCAGCTAATCAGCATCATTCGCCACGCGGCAGACACCGCTACAGCCCGTCAAGAGCTGATGGAGACCTATAGTTTGTCAGACACTCAGGCAGATGCCATTCTGCAAATGCAGTTGCGGCGTTTGACAGCGTTAGAAGCTGAGAAGATTCAGAAAGAGCATGAGGATTTGCAGCTTAGAATCACCGACTTGCAGGATATCTTGGCGCGGCGAGAGCGGATTTTGCAAATCATTCATACAGAGGTGACTGAGATTCGGGCGGCTCATGTCTCCCCTCGCCGCACCATTATTGAGACGGCAGATGGTGAGCTGGGCGACATGGACTTGATTGCCAACGAGCAAGCTATCCTTTTGCTAACAGAGCAGGGCTACATCAAGCGGATGCCCGTCAGCACCTTTGAAGCCCAAAGCCGAGCCACGCGCGGCAAGGCGGGCACCCGCATGAAGGAAGATGATGGCATCCAGCACTTCTTGACCTGCAACGATCACGACAGCATTTTGTTCTTTAGCGATCGCGGTATTTCCTACTGCCTCAGGGCCTACCAAATTCCCACGGCTTCGCGGACAGCAAAGGGAACGCCGATCGTGCAAATGCTGCCGATTTCTCATCAGGAAAAGATCACCTCGATCATTCCGGTGTCAGCGTTTACCGATGACGAATATCTGGTGATGCTGACGCAGAAAGGCTTTATCAAGAAAACCGAGCTTTCTGCCTTCAGCCACATTCGCGCCAACGGTTTAATCGCCATTTCTCTGGAGGAAGAAGATCAGTTGCGCTGGGTGCGTCTTGCCCGAGCGGAAGATAGCGTCATGATTGGCACTCGGCAAGGTATGACGATTCACTTCCGCTCGAATCATGAGCAGTTGCGTCCGCTGGGCAGACCTACGCGCGGAGTGAAATCAATGGCGCTCCGCAAAGGAGATGAGCTGATTAGCATGGATATCTTGCCGAGTCAGGTCGTCGCCAGCATTGCCGAAAGCGAGGATGCCGAAGTCGAGACCGAATCTGAAGAGCTAGAGGTAGATGAACGCAGCCAAGGTCCTTGGGCGCTGGTAATCACCATGGGCGGCTTGGGCAAGCGGGTTCCGGTGGGTCAGTTCCGGCTGCAAAGACGGGCTGGGTTAGGGCTACGCGCCATTAAGTTCCGCAAACCGGGCGATCGCCTAGCTGCTTTGCAAGTCGTCAATGAAAATGACGAGATTATTATCGTCACCAGTCGAGGCATCATCATCCGCCAGACAGTCAATGCCATCTCTTGCCAGTCACGGGCGGCAACCGGGGTGCCCGTACAGCGATTGGATGAAGATGATGCGATCGTGGGTATTGCACTAGTGCCACCTTCGGGCGAGGAGGCAACGGCGATCGATGTGGCGGTTGAGGGTACAGAGGGAGGTACGGCGATCGAGATTTTGAATCAGCTAGTG
>CASBQM010000614.1 GCA_949127645.1 Synechococcales cyanobacterium PMM_0036 | reverse complement strand
GCCTCGCCCTCGTCCTGACCCTGTTCGCTGGCTGTATGCCGATCCAGCCGCCAGCCCCAAACCTGGCCGCCAGCAAAGCCATCACCCTGCGCTTGGCTGTCGCCGATGCTGCGGATCGGCCAAGTGCGCCGTATGTGCTCGAGTTCGCCGCCCAAGTCAAAACCCTGTCCCAGGGCAGGATCACCATCGAGCCAATCTGGGATGGCGGCAGTGGCACGTCGGATGGCTTCGAGAAGGGCGTGATCCAACTGGTGCGGCATGGCAATTTTGACCTGGGGCTGGCGGCTGGATCGGCATACAGCCAGCGAACAGGGTCAGGACGAGGGCGAGGCTGCTCAGCAGCCATGCTGATGAAATTCGTTGGTGTGTAGAACTACGGTTTGGAACGGTGTTCATGTTTGTTTTCCTTGTGGTTACTCAATGGATTGTTATTCAATGATTGGCATCACGGGATGGCGCTTTGCGCCCATTGCATGATCGAGACCTGACAGGTGGGAAAAGCACCACCTGTCAGGTCGGTCGGTGGCAGTTGAGGGGAAGTCATCGCTTCGTTTGCTACGAAAGCTGGCTTCTATTGCTCCCACGCCTGTACAATGATCGATCCCACCTTGCCTTTTTTTCCGACAACTTTGCTTGACCCACTTTCTGCCTCCACCAATCATCACCGACCGACCAGACAGGTGGACGCTTTTCCCACCTGTCTGGTCTCGATCCTATTACTCGAGCCCGTTACTTAATCTTTTCCCAGGGTTTCGCCTCAAGCTCCGCTTTGCGCTCTGAGAATTTAGAATTTTTGATGGCAACCAGGTGCAGGTGAAGCCCGTCACCGTCGATTCGCCATTGGATGTCGTCAACTTCACCAGGACACTCATCGTTACTGCTGAAATAAGTGAGGCGTACGATATCCTCGACCACTGCGTAATTCGCCTGACACTTGCCAGATTGACCTTGCTCGTTCTGCCCGGCCAATAGATATTTTCCATCCTGGAGCGTCAGCGTGCGCACCCCTGCCCACTCACGGGCAACCGACTTCAAAAACCCCATCCGCACAAAGTCTTCGGTGGTCAGCTTGTTTTGCCAAACGCCATTGGGGGGTAGACCCTTTGACCAAACTTGGGTGTCTGCATTCGGCGCTGGACTTTGCTGGACGGCCACTGGCGCACACGCCGCGGCCCCTGGGGAAGCGGCGGTGTGGGCTTTCAGGTCACGAATCGCCGCGATGAGTTCCGCGTTGATCGGGTCTTGGGCGAGATGCTCAAAGACGGGTTTTGCCGCCTGCTCGAAAGCAGTTACCTGGGCATCACTGGCTAACACAATCGTGCCCCCATCCGCACACCAGGCAGTCGCCGCGTCAACTTCTTTGGGGTGTTCGGCAATCGCTTTCTTTTGCGCCGCCACCGCCGCTTGGCGTAACACAGTTTGTTGTTCAGCGCTGAGTCGATTGAAGGCGGCCGCGTTGGCAAAGATCACTTGGAATTTAGAAAAGAAGATCACATTGCCAGTAGCGGTGGGTTTCCCCGTCAAAGAAGCTCCTTGGCGTAACCCTGATTCCGCGCCTTCATACCCGTTATCCTCGAACATTGGCATGCCGCCTAGTGCATCGATTAACTGATAGCTCACGTCTGAGGGGGTTGTCCGTATGCTCAACCCAGCAAAATCTGCGGGCGAAAGGAGCGCTTTGTCCGGCACGACTGAGAAGGGGTGGCGCAGGTCTTCCGGCCACATGGTCAACCCGACACCGCCCACCTCTGACAAACTATTCAGCATGCGCGCCCCAATGTCACCGGTGGCGACGGCTGCCGCCAAGTTGTCATTGGTAATCAAGAAGGGGGCTTGTAGGGCTTGAAAGCTCGTGATGCTTTCGGTATCCCAAGTGCGTGAACCAGCTAGACCCAAGTCGAATTTGCCGCGCAGCACGCGTTGGATCACGCCCCGCTCGTACCCATAAAACGTGCCACCCCCGGCATCCCAAGTGAGTTCAATGGTGATCTTGCCCTGCGAGAGCTTGTGAACCTGGTCCACAAACTCGTGGACATAGGGGTCGATCTGGGGATGGCCCTCGCCGTCGGAAACGGCAAAGCGCAAGGTGATGGCTTTGCTGGCGCCCAGGTTGGTCGCTGACGGCTGGATGGGCATACAGGCCACCAGTAGGGCCAGGACGAGGGCGAGGCTGCTCAATAGCCACACGCGTGAAACGCGTTGGTGCGTACTACGCGTTGGAACAAAACGATTCGTTGCGTTCATGCTAGTTTTTCCTTTACATCATTCACGGTACGATTCCTCAAGTTCTTCGCGCACAGCCGATGAGGGAGCCGGCTGTGCGTCAGACTATTGCAGAATTGATGCACTCCTTTCTTGATTAGGGTGTCCAGCCTTTTGGGTGTATCCTGAATCGCGCAAAATGCCTTACAGCAACCCGACGCTTTATCCATCGTCCGCCGTCTGGTCGGCTGCGTCCGGATCGTGTACGCCGTCATCTAGATCATCATCGTTGGTGAGGAGCGGCAACGGTGTCCCTGGCTCATGGACGGCTGGCACGGCAACCTCACGCGTCTCGTGCCAAACCGTTTCATGACCATCGTGCCAGGTGATGGTCCAGGTTTCTGTAACGGTAATGGTGATGGTGCGCCGGATGATAGGTTGCATGCGACCAGCATACGCTGTCTGTGGCGAATATAGAAGCGTTTTTTTACGCAAAAATTACGCAGAATTCCGGTTTTGCGTTTTAGCTTGATCCGTAGCCGCGATTAAAATCACGCGCGCGACGGATGACCGCCCCGTCCGCTCACGGCGGGGCGGGTGCGCATGAGCGAATTCAATTCTCTTTCGCCAGGAGCCTTCTATGACATCAGCGACTACGTTTGGCGCGCTGCTGCGCCAGTTGCGCAAGCGCGCCGGCATGACGCAGAGTGATTTCGCCGCAGCCGTCGGCTATAGCATTTCGTTTGTTTGCGATCTGGAACAAAACCGCCGTCAACCTGCCGTCGCCGTTGTGCTGCAACAGTTCATCCCGGCGTTGGGGTTACAAGACGAAACTGCCTTCGCCACCCAACTGGTTGAACTGGCTGCCCTGATGCGGGGCGAACGCCCGCCAGACGTAACGTTCCAACGCACCACGCAATTGGTTGTCACCGACACGTTCACGGCCGCGCTTTGGGCGCGGCTGCCTGCGCCACCCACCGAACTTTTGGGGCGTGAGCAAGACGTTAGCTTACTGGTCAAACGCTTGCGCGGCCACCAGGGTCGTTTGCTCACCCTGGTCGGCCCGCCGGGCGTCGGCAAGACGCGCTTGGGGCTGGAAGTAGCGGCGCGCGCGCAACGACTGTACAAGGATGGTGCCCGTTTTGTGCCACTGGCGGCCGTATCCGACCCTGAACTCGTCGCCACCACGATGGCCACTGAACTCGAACTACCCGATAACGGCAAACAAG
>CASBQM010000613.1 GCA_949127645.1 Synechococcales cyanobacterium PMM_0036 | reverse complement strand
GCAGAGAGACAGCCCCGACTCTCCGGCTAACATCCGATCGATCACGACCAACGAGGGCTGAAATTCTTTGACCTGCCGCAATCCGGTTGCCGCATCATGGGCGATCGCCGTTTCATAACCCGACTCTTGCAAATCAGCCCTGACGTGCTGAGCCAAACCTTCATCAGTTTCAATTAGCAAAATGCGCGGGTTAGGATCTAAGGGAGGAGCCATAGAGGAAAGGGATGAAGGGCATCTAAGGAAACTTGTCTTGGGGCAAGCTAGATAATCTTAAGAACAATAAAGCTAGAGCAATAAAGCTAGAGCAGTAGAGACTAAGGCAAGAGCCTAGGGCAACTCGACTGACGAAGGTTTTGCCACATGGGGCAGCCCCCAACCCAATTTTTCCCGCAGAACATGGAAGAACTCATTGGGATGGAGACGAATGAAACGGGCAGAGTAAGGCGATCGCAGCATTCGCACTCGGTCTTCAGAAAGCACTGAGCATCCAGCATTGCCATCTACCACCAGTACCAAAGGATTAGAGTTTGCCGGATAGATGGTGACAGGTTCGCTATCGGCAAACACGAGCGCCCTGGATGCTAAAGAATGCGGGCAAATGGGTACGAGCTGAAGCGCCGCCACGCCTGGAGCCACTACAGGTCCACCCGCCGAGAGCGAATAAGCCGTAGAGCCGGTGGGCGTTGAGATGATCACGCCATCCGCCGCAATATCCACCGGGGCATGGTTGCCCAGCTTAATCTCGAAGTGGCACATACTGGTTAACGGCTCTCGATGCAGCACCATTTCATTCAGGCAGAGGACTTCCCAAATCAGCGCCTCATCCCGCCAGACTTGCACCGAGAGCATAGCCCGTTCTTCGACGGCATATTTGTTTTCTAGCAATGCGTCGATCGCCTGAGGCAGTTGATTCACGTAAGCTTCGGTCAAGAAGCCCATGTGCCCGGTGTTAACTGTCAGCAGAGGGATGCCCCAAGGTGCTACCTGGCGGAATGCCGACAGCACAGTGCCATCGCCTCCCAAGACAATGCCAAATTCCATGTCCCGATCAAACCCAGGCGGAGCCAATTGATCAATAGGCGTATGGCAAATGGGACGTCCCACCTTGGAAAAGCCTAAAATTCCGCCGATACCCGAAGCAAGGCAAACTTCCCAGCCGCGAGATATCAGCTTGTCCTGCAATTCTTGCGCGATGCGACAAGCGATCGGCTTAACGTCATTGTAGATAATCCCAGCTTTGGGCACGCTCGGTAGTCCAGGAAGATAAAAAACTAGAAAGCCTTGCAACGTTCAATTAAGCTAAGCCGATGAGGCTAGCGAGTGAGCCAAAGCCCAATCTAGGTCGCGCTTTTTATATAGATTAGCGCGGAGCGTCCCTAACGATACGCAATTCTTGAGTTAGGCTCTTAGAGAGCCTTCATAGAACTTATTCAGTCTTTGCTAAAAGCAACTTTTATTGTCGAAACTGGTTACATTTTGTTACAAGTAGTAAGCTGGTCATAGAGAGAACGCAAACCTGCCGTAAACGAGTAACTGTATGTTTAGTGGTTTCTTAGGCTCCAAAAGCCAACCCGGTACAGATTTTGGTGAGCGGATGCTGAATGCGGTCGCTACGCAATCTCTCCGTCATTTGTTTACGCAAAGTGAGTTTATTGAGGTTGCGGTGCGCTGCTATCCCTCTAGCAAACTCTTGCAGGGCAGCATTGATAGCTTCAAGATGAACGGTCGAGGTCTGACGATCCGCCGTCAGTTTGAGGTTGAAGAGATGTCGTTTGAAACCGATGCCGTAGCGATCGACTATGCCTCGGTCTTGGGAGGCAAACTGCGGCTAAAGCAGACCACTCAGGCTGTAGCGCGAGTGGTGCTATCCGAAGCGGCAATCAATCGCGCCTTCACTGCCGATTTGGTGAAACAGCACTTGCAAAAAGTCGATCGCCCTGAGTTAACCAACCTATCGGGTGGCGAACCCATCTCGTTTCGGGCGGTGAAAATTCAGCTTTTGCCTGACAACCAGGTTGCCATTGCCGCTGAGACCGATCTGCCTAACCGTAAGGACGTGCCAATTCGCTTAACTGCCGCTCTGGAAATTGAGAAACGCCGTCGCGTGGGCTTCAAGAATCCGCAGTTTGACGCGGCTTCTGTGCCCGAAGAGATGCGCGGACTTTCGGAAACCCTGTCTTCCGCCTTTGCCCAGATTCTCGACAGCATGGTTGATCTCGATCGCTTTGACCTAGACGGCGTGATGCTACGGCTCAACCGACTGGAAACCGAGGGCGATCGCCTTATCTTCAGCGGTTACGCCCAAATCGAGCATTTTCCAGGGAGCAAATGAATCTAGGAAGTGAATGAATTTAGCCCAAAAGAATTAACCCGCTCTGGTTATGGTCGCCTGTCGCTGCCTCCTGTATGCTGATAAAGCTAGATATGCTGATGCAGATAGGCTAAGAAAAGGCATTCTCAGCAGTCGTCAGGGCTTGTATCTAAAGGAGAGCCATGCCGATCGGTAACATTTTTGTGCTAGGCGGAGTCGTGATGATTCCTCTGCTCGGACTGTCTATCTTGGCGGTAGCGCTAATTTTCGAGCGGAGTCTGTTCTGGTGGAAAATCGTCCGTCAGCAAGATAAGATCGTGCGCGATGCCTTAGGGCTATATCGCCGTAGCGCCAAGGCAGCGATTCAAAAGCTAGAGCAAAATACAAGTTTGCCGATCGCCCGGATTTTTTTGGCGGCTCTGGAGCTGGAGCAAGCCAACTCGGATGAGTTTCGGTTGGCACTCGAAAGCGCGGCTCAGGCGGAATTGCCCTTGCTAAAGCGATTTAATACAGTGTTCGATACTGTTATCAGCGTTTCTCCTTTGCTAGGACTGCTAGGCACCAT
Source organism: Synechococcales cyanobacterium PMM_0036 (assembly GCA_949127645.1). GTDB lineage: Bacteria > Cyanobacteriota > Cyanobacteriia > Elainellales > Elainellaceae > Drouetiella. Next base: position 525 of record CASBQM010000613.1, on the reverse strand, counting down.
TTTGGGACTCATTAGCTCTTTCGCCTCGCTCAAGATTGGCGATGTGGGGGGTAGCTCCACATCTAACGTGACGGCGGGTATCAGTGAGGCTCTGATTTCCACGGCTTCGGGGTTAGTGGTTGCCATCTTTACGCTGCTGTTTGCCAACGTGTTTCGCGGGCTGTATCTGCGGCAAATGGCATTGATTCAAGAATATGGCGGTCAGCTAGAGTTAATCTATCGTCGTCGCTATGAGCGCGGAGTGCCCCATGCGTCTGCCCAGTGAGCCAGAACCGCCTTACCAGATTAATATCGTGCCGATGATTGATGTCATCTTTGCGATCCTAACTTTTTTCATCATGTCTACTTTGTATCTAGCGCGATCGCAGGGTCTACCCGTCAACTTGCCCGGAGCCAATACTGCCGAAAGTCAGTCTCAGAGCCAAGTCGTAACGATCGATGGGGTCGGGAATCTTGCTTTTAATCGCCAGTCGATGACAATCGACGTGTTGGAAGCTCAGGTGCGTGCCTTGGCGCTCTCAGGTC
>CASBQM010000612.1 GCA_949127645.1 Synechococcales cyanobacterium PMM_0036 | reverse complement strand
TAAGTAGTTAGACAAAATTAATTACATATTCTCCTCCAAATCCCCTGAGTATTCTCTCCACAGAGTCCACTAAGCTTTGCCAGTTGCGATAAGCACTGACCTCCAGCCATTCGTACTTGATAAACCGCCATAAGATCTCAATCAGATTCAACTGCGGTGAATAACTCGGTAACTGGAAGATCTCAATATTCCGTTGCTTCCACTCCTCTAGACAGTCTTGTATTGCACCACTCGTGTGGATAGAAGCTTTGTCAACTACAATCACCGTCCGCTTTTCCACGGTGGCAAAAAACTCATCAATACAAGCAATCACTACTTCACTCGTCACACTTTGCTCAGAAACGTAACTGTGAAACTGATTGTCTCGTTTCATCAACCCCAACACGTTCAATCGACTAGAGCGTTGACTCGCTATCTCCAGCGTTTCTCCCCTCGGCTGCCAACCTGAGGGAACGCACGGAGTCAGGCAGAATCCAGACTCATCGAGGGAGTACAAGTCAATCTCACCCGCTGCGTCTAATGGCTGCAACACCTCCAACTGCGATCGTTTCTCGGCATACTCTTGGGCATCGGGTTGCCCCGCTACCCCTCGGCGGAATCGGTGCCAACTCATCTTCAAACTTTTGAGGACTCGCTTCACCGTTTTGACACTCACCGTGATGTCCCATTCGGCTTTAATCTTTTCGAGCACCGGTTTCAACTGGCGAGGATGGTCTTTGACCCAAGCTTGAATTTGGCTTTTCTGCTCTGGGTCAAAGGTTGCTTTACGTCCTCGTCCGGGGCGGTTATATAGCCCAGCCACACTTCCAGAGTCCCAGGACTCAAACCAGTTGTAAAGCGTTTTACGGCTGACGGGAAAAATCTCTAGCAACTGTGGCACACTCATGCCCCGATGTTTAAGAATGATACAGTGGGCACGTTGGCGCACCTGATGATGGTTGCTTTGACGATAGATGCGATCGAGCAACCGCAGATTATCGGGGGTAACTTGCCGCTTAAAAAGCATCTGTTTTGGGGCTAATTGACGACGGTTTTAGATGGGGAAATTCTAGCAGATTCGTATAATTAATTGTGTACGACTACTTAGAAATCCCTTTCTAGGTTAAGTTATCAGGCGGGAGCAAGCCACAAGGCGAGATTTCGCACGTACCTGTGGATGTCTTCGAGGGCGCAAGGCTTGCCCTTCATGCCGTCTCCCAAAGGTTCATCCACAAAGGTCGGACAGCCCGTATCGCTGTCCCAGTTGTAGTCAAGAAAGTGATGGAAGCTCGACTCAGCCACGGCGCGTCCAAGTAAATTGCCCTGCTCGTCAGGGATACGATCAAATGCCACCGCTAGGTTGAACGCTCGCCCTGTCACTTTGCTCGTTCCAGTCGCGATCACCCGTGCATTTACGATATTGGCAGGAACCCCTACGCCGCCTTCGTGAGGGTGAGCGGGGAAAAACTCGATCGCCCCAGACGGAGCATTAGGATTTTGCAACAGCTCGTGAATCGGTAGAGCAGGTATAATCTGCTGATAGTCGCCATTGCTGCCGGAATGGTAGTTCGGTCAGTCAATGTAGGTTGTGAACGAATCGTCGCGATCGTGCTGTAAAGTATCGGGATCACGACTCTTTGTATGGAAGTAGTGAGCCGCACCCACGCCGCCCAAGCTGCAAATAGATGACCCCAGATCCTGATGGTCGCGGGTCACGAGGAGTCCGCCTCCCCGCTGCCAGAAACGGGTGATGCCCGCACAGTCTGCCGCAGTCAAACTGTCGCCAATATCGGCGGCAAATAGCCACAGTTCATCAAAATCAGACTTATCCAGGGTACTTAAGACGGGTTCATCCTGGTCGTTACTCGCCTGGCGATCGCGTGTCGTCACTTCCATCAGTGGATTACCTGCTTCATCAGTCAGTGCGCTCAGATAGTCGCGCAATAGGGAATAGCGCTTGATGTCCCAGTCGTCTTCTGAGGTTGGAATTGTAGTTTGTAGCAAAATGCGAATGGGCTGGGTCATAACATAAATAACCTATTACTAAGAATCGTTTGTGGCACCCTGTTCTATTTCCGGCGGGCCATCGCTCCAAGCGTAACTCCCATCATTCCCAACATTAATCGGGGTCAAGCCGAGCAGCACGCTGCTGAAGCTCAACCGCGAGCTTGTCAGCGCACCCCCATCAGTACACGATCGTCCATTGCCTGCCAAATTGTCCCGGCTTCTCGAAATCCTGCATTGAGCAGGGCAGCTTCATGCAGGTCAAAAATGGGATGTTCTGCCTCGCTGCGCTTGCTGAAGCGACGATCGCGCTCTTGCATTACGCCTTCATATAGCAACGGAACAATAAACAACGCTAGGGCTGAAAGCTTTACACCATAAGGATTATAGCCTCTCATCTTGATAGATCTATAGCGATCGCAATGGATGAAACCCTTGTTAACTCTGGCTTTTAGCTAGATTACGCTCATGTAGCGGCAGAGTCTTTTTTCAACTCTCAGGACAACTCTGGCGTAGTTTTAGATTATATCGCCATTGAGTTATGATCTGAAATCCTTGATTTCTCGTTCCTATTAACCCGGCAATAATAGATAGTGCATTTGACTAAAGTGCATATGTAATCTCAGGGTGCTGAAAATAGCTTCTT
>CASBQM010000611.1 GCA_949127645.1 Synechococcales cyanobacterium PMM_0036 | reverse complement strand
GGAGAAGATCTGGTTTATAACCGCCCAGACTTTGACGCAACAACTTCAAACAAACAGCTTAACTTTGTCCAGCATATTCGGACAATGCTGAAGTCCACCGGAAAATCGGCGATCGTTGTACCCGACAACGTGCTATTTGAAGGCGGAGCCGGGGAAACCGTTCGTAAGGCTCTACTCCAGAAAACCAACCTTCACACTATCCTGCGCCTACCCACAGGCATCTTTTACAAGTCAGGTCTAAAAGCAAATGTCATCTTTTTCGATAACAAGCCTAAATCGGAAGCACCCCAGACTAAAGAAGTCTGGTACTACGATTTCCGCACCAATATCCACTTCACCCTACGCAAAAATCCTTTGAAAGATAAGGATCTACAAGATTTTATGAATTGCTACAACTCAAAATACCGTTCCAAGCATCAATCAGCCTGGTCATCCAAAAAATCAGATGGACGTTGGCGTAAGTTCGCCTACGATGAATTGATTGCCAGAGACAAAACCAGCTTAGATATTTTCTGGTTGAGAGATGAGAGCCTATACGACCTAGATAATCCGCCAGAACCCGGTGTATTGGCAGTAGAGATCATCGAAAATCTGGAAGCGGGCTTAAACAGCTTCAGAGAAATCTTGAATGGGCTGGGCGGTGAGGATGTGGAATAAAAGTTATCGGTGTTGGCGATCGCAGCATAATAAATCGATGGAGCCGACCGCCGAAAGGTTGCGTGCTGGGTCTTCTAGGTTATCTGCGGCGGCTCATCTCAATCGTTAGGCATACCGAATTCCTGCCTTGTCAAACCGATCGAGGGCTTCCTGAAGGCGATCGCAATCCGCAATCAGGCTAATCCGCACATAGCCTTCGCCCCCTGCCCCAAATGCGTTTCCGGGTGTCACTACTACGCCCGTCTGTTGCAGCACTGACAGGGCAAAATCTGTGGAACCAATGCCGGGAGGACAGGCAACCCAGAGATACATGGTGGCTTTGGTTTTGGGCACATCCCAGCCCAGCTTTGCTAGCCCTGCAATCAGAAAGTCGCGGCGAGTGCGGTAGCGATCCTGCACGTCATGCAGATAGACATCGGGAAGATTCAGGGCTGTCTGAGCTGCCGTTTGCAGTGCCGCAAAAATGCCGTAGTCTAAGTTGGTCTTCAGCGTCCGTAAGCCCTGGATGATGTGGCGATTGCCCACTACAAAGCCCACACGCCAGCCTGCCATATTGTAGGTTTTAGACATAGTGTGGAACTCTACACCAATGTCCTTCGCACCGGGAATCTCCAGCAGACTCGTAGGCTGATAGCCGTCAAACGCCAGCTCTGCATAAGCCTGGTCATGCACCAGCATAATTTCATACCGATGGGCAAACGCTACGATTTCTTCAAAAAACTCGCGGGGGGCGACAGCGGCAGTAGGGTTGCTAGGGTAATTGAAGTAAAGGATTTTTGCCTGCTGAGCGATCGCTTCAGGAATTGCCTTCAGGTCAATCAGCCAATCGTTTTCGGGCTTGAGCATCAGCGGATAGATTTTGCCCCCCGCAATCAAAGGCCCCCGAAAGTGCGCCGGGTAGGAGGGGCTGGGCACCAGCACCAGATCGCCCGGATTGACATAGGCGATCGCCAAGTGTGCCAGCCCTTCTTTTGACCCTAGCAGCGGCAGCGCCTCGCCGTCTGGATCAAGCGCCACACTATAGCGACGGTAGTACCAGTCTGTAATAGCGCGGCGGAAGTCGGCAGTGCCTTCAAAGGGAGGATAGCCATGATTAGCAGGATCTTGAAGAGCGGCGATCGCGGCATCTACAATCGGTTGAGGAGTGGCACCATCTGGATTTCCCATGCCCAGATCGATTAAATCTAGCCCTTGCTCTCTCGCTCGTGCCTTTAGCTCATCCAAACGGGCAAAGACGTAGGGAGGGAGACTGCGGAGGCGATCGGCGGGGGTAATCCAGTCTAGGTTCATGCTGCAAAAGGAATGAAAAACTGAGGGTTATGACCTGGCTTGACTGAGCCGATTTTACGGTTCACCTGCACTTAAGCTCCGCGTCTCTGGGCTTGATGTAGCGCCGAATAAAGTGCCGGATGGAGCGCTAACGGCAGTCGTAGAGACCATTGCCGCCATCAGATGCTCTGGAGTGATAGCAAAGGGCAGGTGGTGAATATCTGAACCCGGACGACAGGCAAAGACAGCCGCCTGATGCAGCTCTGCCAGGGTGATTTTTCCCAGACCCAAGTCATTAAGGCTTTGAGGCAAACCCAGATCGCTGTAGAACTTCAAGAGCTGCTGACGAGAAGTTTCTGCCAAGACGCTGCCCTGCATTAGCTCTTCCAATCGGAGCTGCACCAGAATGCCGTAAGCGACTTTTTCACCATGAAGCACTCCATGACTTTGGGTAAGCTGCGTCAAGCCATTGTGAACAGCATGAGCGGCAACTGTGCGGCACTGTGCGCCCCCCAATCCGCCAATCACTCCAGCCAGCAACACGGTGGCATCGACGACTTCTCGCCAGACCTCGCCTCCTGGAGCCTGTAATGCCGCCGCAGATTTTTGGAACAGGAGATCTCGGAGAATCCGCGCCTGCTGAACGGCTGCGATGATCAGCGTTTGCTCTGAATGTCCACTGCTG
>CASBQM010000610.1 GCA_949127645.1 Synechococcales cyanobacterium PMM_0036 | reverse complement strand
CCCTATATGCAACTCTCCGGCAACCCCGATGGGGACTGGCTGCAAATAAGAATCTAAAATATAAAACTGAGTGTTATCAAGAGGACGACCAATATGTATGGAACTTTCGCCAGATTCTACCCTATAGCCCGATGCCCAGATCGTGATTTCTGTCGGGCCATAAAGATTCCAAAGTACACTACCTTTATCTACTAACTGATTAGCTAGCTCCCTTGGCAACGCTTCACCAGTAGAGATGATTTTGAGATAATTACTTCCTTGCCAACCTGCTGCTAGTAACAGTTGCCAAGTTACTGGTGTTGCTTGCATAACACTCACTTGGAATTGATTTAATGCCCTTGACAGTTGGATGCCATCTTTTGCGGTTTCACGGCTAACTACCACCAGACGAGCGCCTACGGTTATGGGTAGAAAAATATCTACTACAGCTATATCAAAAGAGATAGTTGTTACGGAAAGTAGGGTATCTTGACTATTTATATCTACCAGTTTAGCTATCGAACTGAAAAGATTAACTACACTACGGTGTTCGATTTTAACTCCTTTAGGTTTTCCTGTAGAACCTGATGTGTAGATGACATAAGCTAGATTAGAAGAGGTGACTGTCTGACTCAGGTTCTCATAATTTTCTCTGGCAATAAGTTCTCGATCGGAATCTAAGTAAACTGTCTGGATTTTCTGCTCCCCTAGTTGTATGTTCAAACTCTGCTGAGTCACCAAAACTGGTGTTTGAGCATCTTCGAGCATATAACCAATTCGGTCTAGGGGATAGGCTGGATCGATCGGCACGTAAGCCCCTCCTGATTTGAGAATGCCTAACAATCCCACTACCATATCTAAGGAGCGCTCTACACAAATACCTACTAATACTTCTGGTTTTACCCCCAAGTTTTTTAAATATCGTGCTAACTGATTCGCCCGATTATTTAATTCTCGATAAGTCAGTTTTTCTTCTTCAAATTCTACCGCTATTGCTTCAGGTGTTCGTTCTACCTGCTCCTCAACAAGGAGATGAATACACTTGCCCCTAGGATAATCTTTCTGGGTACTATTCCATTCCACCAGTAGCTGATGCCGTTCTGCTTCATCCAATAGTAACTGTTCATAAATCTGCTGGTTTACATTAGTCAGGATACCTTCTAATAAATTTTGGAAATGCTTGGCCATCCGAGCAATGGTTGCAGCCTCAAATAGATCCGTGTTGTATTGCCAGCAAAGCTGGAGAGCTTCTCCAACTTCAATAATCATCAAATTTAGGTCAAACGCTGCTCCCCTTTGATGTCCGAGCGGGTATGGCTCCATTTGCAGCTTTTTACCCTGTCCTGGCGATGATTCTTCTTCAGGTTTATACCAACGTTGTTTTTGTGAAGTTACGGCTACCTGAAAAATAGGGTTCCGGCTGGAATCTCGTTTAATTTTCAGCCGTTCTACTAAAATTGAGAACGGAAAAACCTGATTTTCTTTCGCTTCTATAACTGCGCGACGGTTCTGAACAATAAGCTCTTTAAATGTAAGATTTCCTGAAATTTTTGTTCTGAATACGCCTGGATTGACAAAATATCCAACCGTTTGTTTAAATTCGTCTCCTATCCGACTAGAAATCGGAATCCCGATCGGTATGTCTTCTTGCCCACTGTAGTGGTAAAGCAGGACTTGAAATGTTGAAAGCAGAATTGTATAAACAGTTACACCTTCGTTTTTAGCTAGTAATTTTAGCCCCGCAGTCGTTTTTTCTTCTAGCTTACAAATATACGAATAGCCATTATATGTTTGTATTGGATGGCGTGGTTTGTCTACTGGCAGATTCAAAATAGGTAACTCGCCTGCTAGTTTTTTTTGCCAGTATTTCCACAGTTGCTCTCCTTGAGAACTGGATATAATTTCGGACTCCCAGCGGACAAAATCTGTATATGGCTTACTCTGAGTCAGAAAAGTTTCCGTTTCGTTGGCATACAAGGTCTGTAATTCATTGAGTAGGATGTCAAAAGACCCAATATCTCCTGCTATGTGGTGCATTGTCACCAATAAAATATGCTCTTTTGGTGTACGAGTAAATATGTTGAGTCGCAGAACTGGACCGTTTTCTAGATCGAAGGGACGGTCAGTTTCAACAAGTATTTGCTCTCTAAAGTAGTTTTCACTCCAATTTGAGGCATCTATCACAGGAATATCTATTTTTTGGTGTTCGTTAATTATTTGAACTGGTGCGCCTTCATTGGTTGTATAAGTCGTTCGCAAAATCGGATGGCGTCCTACAATTTTATCCCATGCACGTTGCAGAACGGCAAGGTTTAAATCCGAACGAATACACGCCGTAATAAAAATATTGTAGGCAATACTTTCTGGTGCTGTTTTGTAAGCAACCCATAAAGCTTGTTGACCGTAAGATAGAGGATAAAGTAATTGTTTTGTGTTTTTCATACTACCAGTCATTTTCGGAGCAAAGCCGTTATTTAGATAAAATTTTGATAACTAAATATCACTTAATAGTTACCGAATTAATGATATCATTAACTATAATATATGTCAATCGAGGAAGTCAGTAAATATTTTTAACAATTTTTTACCTTGCTAAGGCAGCGGAAAGCTCGTATAACCTCATCAGTTCTTGTAGATGTTTTTCTAAGTTAAAGTGTTCTTTTGCCATCTGCCGCCCTTCGACTCCCATCAGTTTTGCCAAGTTCCAATCTGTAGCAAGTTGCTCGATGCTTTGCGCCAGCCCCAGAACATCATTTGGTTCTACAAGGAGGGCATTTTGTAAGCAACCTGCATATTCCGGAATTCCTCCTACCTTACTAGCGACGATCGCTCTACCAGCAGCGGCGGCTTCCAGGCTGACCAACCCAGCAGGTTCATGCCACACCGAAGGAAACACCAATGCTCTTGCTCGTTGTAGCAGTTGTATAACTTGTGCTTCATTTACCCATCCATGAAATGTAACCCTATTCATCAGTCCCAGTTGCTCTGCTAGCTGACGTATTGCCTGCTCCTGCTGCTGATTACCGGCTCCGGCAATGTCCATCTGTAGTGGCACTTTGACTTCTGCTAGCGCCTGTAAAAGCCAAACCAAACCCTTTTCTAAGGTGATTCTTCCTAGAAACACAAAATGCGGTACACCCTCTTGCTTTGGAGGTAGATATTCTATTATATCAGGTGCAGGTAAATGTAGCACATGAATATTGTCCGCTAGGTAACCTGATCGGATCATTTGGTCTTTGACAAACTGACTGTTAGTGATCGCTGGAATAATCTTAAGAGCGTGCATATCCTGCCAAGTGTGTTGAAACTCTGCATAAACAGCCTGCGGTCGAATGCTCCCACAACCATCTACGAACTTTCCCCATAGGCATCCTTCTAGACTATAGGCGCGATCGCAAGGCTGATCCCAGCGCTTGAGATATCTGCTGCCACTGGGACAGTATGGGGAGTTGCCGTGGACGCTACGAATCACCGGAATGCAGGTTTGTGGCTGCAACCTAACAGTTGTGTGCAGATGAAGAATGTCCAGCCCCAATGCCTTTGCCTGGACAAACAAGTCATTGCGATCGCATACCACAATAGGCAAATCTACGGCTTCATCTTGTCCACCAGTAAAGGGGTAAATATCTAGATAATATACCGTATGACCTACAGCACGCTGAGACTTGCTAATGCGGCGAATGTAAGTGGTTATTCCACCAGGATACCCAATTCCTTCCATGTAGTGCCCAATGCGCATTTATTTGCTTCAGTAATACGAACCCTTAGAAATTTACCAAGTCTCAGGTTACTCAGATTGTGCCTGTAGAGACTGGTTGAAAGATAAAGTTCCTTATATATTCTTCATTATAGACGTTATCTAAGAAAAGCTCCTGATTTTCTTTGTAAGAAAAATTAGATAAAGCAACTAGGCTATTTTTATATAAAAAACTGCCTTGATATCCAAAAGACAAAATTTGCTCAAAAATCATATCGATGGTCTGGTTAGTTAAATGCCTTTGTTCAATCTCTATTAGAAGAATGGGCTTTTCTCTGGCAATAGTGTTACAACCACCTTCAATTACTTTATTTTCATGACCTTCTACATCAATCTTAATAAAAGAAACATCTTGGAAGTTATAGTCATCAAGTTTACGTACTGGCACTTCCACGCAATGCTCGTTCTCATCCATTTTTCTGAAGCTAGCT
>CASBQM010000609.1 GCA_949127645.1 Synechococcales cyanobacterium PMM_0036 | reverse complement strand
TTATAGTTCTGTTTGCCCCGTCGAGTGGTGCCGTTTTTCATCACGTCATCGGAGTCACAAGTTGGACAGATGAGGTAAGGTTTCATGCCTGACAATTGAGGGTTAAAACTCGACTACCACTATTTCCCTTATCCTTTACGAAATGGCACTACCGATAAATGTAGAGCTGCGAACAGACAAAGCCGATTTAATCGCATAGAGTATGGAGAGATTTGGTAGCTTGGGTTGGGCGATCGCCCCTCCTCCAGAAGGCAGACTTCTTAAGTCTCCTCCGTACCCTGCCTCTCCATAACCCTGTTTCCTCACTATTGTTATCGCTTCACCCATGAAGAAGGTCTATCTCTCGGCTGCCCTGTCTGTTCTGTGCTTTGCGACTTTAGGAACCTGCGTGACTGCGACGGCGGCATCACGCTCAGGCTCTCCGAGCGTTTCTTCCTATGCCTTGTCTGCCGCGCCCGTTAGCGTAACGGATGGACGATCGCTCCCAATGCTGCAAGCTATTCTGGGACAGTGGACGAGCAATAGCGGCAGAATGCGCAATTCTTCTAGTCCTACTCAGATCGTTCAGGCAGGTCAGGCATACCGAACTGTGAGAGCAGAGCAGACAGCAAGGATGCAGACTCCCCTCAACTGGCTCAATGCCATGACCCTGAAATTGACTGCTAATCGTCAGGTTCTCACAGAGTTGCTGGACATGACAGGGCGGGATCTCAGCAGCGAATCAATGGATGAAAAAGATCGATCGCAGCCACAAGAGTGAGGAATCAGCTTGAAGGTGATTCCGTTTTTGCTCCAGAACTTCTACTCTGGAAACTAAACGTCATCTCAAGAAACTCGAAACTGCGGTCAAAAATTTATGCCTAGAAAAGTTTTGCTTTGGGTATTGTGGGGCGGATTTGTCGCCTATGCCTTTCTGTTTGCGCCCCCCGATCGCCCTGATACATTGCAGCTCATTCAGAATCTCTCTACCGGAAACGTAGCTGGGATTAATCCGCTGATTGTGGCGCTGTTCAACATCATGGGGGTGTTGCCGCTGCTCTACACCTGCTTCCTATACCTGGATGGCAGAGGGCAAAAGATTCCGGCATGGCCGTTTGCGATCGGCTCATTCGCGGTCGGAGCCTTTGCGCTGTTGCCCTATCTAGCTCTGCGTCAGCCCAACCCCACTTTTGAGGGCACAAAAAACTGGTGGCTAAAGCTAACGGATTCCCGCTGGTTGGGGGGATTAATTGCGGTAGGGGCGATCGCTCTACTGATCTATGGCTTCCAAAAGGGCGACTGGAGCGATTTCATAGTTCAGTGGAAAACAAGTCGGTTTATCCATGTCATGAGTCTCGATTTTTGTCTACTCTCGCTATTGTTTCCAGTGCTGTTAGGTGATGACATGGCAAGACGCGGACTCAAAGATCAGCGAATCTTTTGGGCGGTGACTTTGGTACCGCTTCTAGGCGCTCTAGCTTACGTTTCCTTGCGTCCGCCTGTGCAAGCCGCAGCCTTCGATCGCGCTCACGCCCTTAGCCCCAATCCCTAAGCCCCAATCCCTAAGCCCATGCACACCTTCATTCCGCCCAATCGCTTCTTCCCCTACCTGACCTGGACAGAAATTCAGGCTATGTCTGATAAAGAAAACATTGTAGTGATTCAGCCCGTAGGGGCGATCGAGCAACATGGACCGCATTTGCCGCTGGTGGTGGATGCAGCGATCGCCACAGCGGTTGTGGGCAAAGCGTTAGAGCAATTGGCTCCAGAGATTCCGGCTTACGCTCTGCCGACGCTGAGCTATGGCAAATCGAATGAGCATTGGCACTTTCCAGGGACGGTGACGCTGAGCGCTCAGACGCTAATTAATACGCTGATGGAGGTAGGCGAAAGCTTGTATCGATCGGGGTTTCGGAAGTGGGCGTTGGTCAACGGGCATGGCGGACAGCCGCAGATAATGGAAATCGTGGCGCGAGATCTGCACCAACAGCACGAAGATTTTATGGTGTTTCCGCTGTTTGTCTGGCGCGTGCCCAATATTGCCGGAGAGTTGCTGACTCCCAAAGAAAAGGCGCTAGGAATCCATGCTGGCGATGGCGAAACCAGTCTCCTGCTGTCCATCCTGCCGGAGCAGGTGCAAATGGAAAAAGCCGTTGCCGAGTATCCTCAAGAGCTGCCCGAAGACAGTCTGCTGAGCATGGAGGGCAAGCTGCCATTTGCCTGGACAACGCGAGACTTGAGCAAAAGCGGTGTTTTGGGCGATCCAACAACGGCAACTGTGGAAAAGGGCGATCGTATCCTCCAATCTCTTGCCGATGGTTGGACAAGGGTGATTCAAGATCTGTACAAATTTCAGCAGCCCAAAGCTTGGAAACAGCTTTAGAGACGTTCAGTCTTGAAAGACCTGACTCAAAAAAGCTGTCACTTCTGCCCAGACCCGATCGGTGGCTACGGGATCAAAGCGATCGCCATCATCTCGCATAAAAGTATGATTTGCGCCTTCATAAAGCGAGAGCGTGTAGTCTACACCCGCGTTTTCTAAGCCCTGAATCACCGTTTTTCGAGCTTCTTCGGGAATATGGGGATCGATCGAGCCAAACGCCAGAAAAACTTTGCCCCTAATCTCACCCATGCGGGACAGGGTGTCTGCTACGCCGCGCCCCAGCTTGCCAATGTGAATGCCCGTGGGGTAACAGCACACTGCCACCTTTACCTCGTCGAGAAAGGCTGCACGGAACGCCAAATGTCCGCCGATGCAGAATCCCATAGTGCCAATTTTATGGGGATCAATCAGGCTGTCTAGCTTCAGACTCTCTTTCTTTATAAACTCAATTACGGCACGGGCATCCGCATCATACTCTGCGATCGCCGTTCGTCGGGCATCGTCATTGCCCTGCATTCTTCCCAAGTCGTTGGGTTCAATGATGGTGCCGATTGGCTCAATCCGATGAAAAATCTCTGGAGCTGCTACGACATAGCCGTAACCTGCCAGATGATCGGCAAGACGGGTGATCGGACTTCCTAACTGATAAATATCCGAGTAGAATAAAATGCCTGGATAGCGTCCGGCAGATCGGGGAGCCGCTATGTAGACTCTCATTAGGCTGTCGTCTACGACTAAATCGACGTTGCGTTTGGTAATTTGCACGTTCAGAATTTTCAGATAATGAGGGCTTTGTGGCGAAGCTGTGAAATTTTAGATTTTAGATTTTAGAGTCGGGATGGAGCAGTAGCGGTGCTTCGGGAGCTGTAATTGGGGATGAAAATAAATAGACTTGAACTGGCTCATAGCCGATCGATCGCAAGTATTGTAACTGTTCCACAGTTTCAACGCCTTCTGCAACGATGCTGATGCCCAGCTTGTGCGCTAAAACGATAACGCCCACCCTTCGGGAAGCAGGCTACACTCTAGCCCTCTCCCAAATGGGAAATCGCCCTCGTGTTATCCTCATTCTTAAAAATTTCAGCAGGGCAGCTTAAGCTCACAACCTAATCTCAACTCTCCCAGCGCCTTTCAGAATCTCGTGATTTTACAAAACTTCCTAACGTTACAAAACTTTGCAATACTTCAAAACTTTACGATATTTCAAAAATAAACCATGAAGCTTTGTTGAAGTTAGGATCTGCGCTCCCAAAGTTTCTATCCTAGAGGGTGATATGGATGGAAATAGTCAGAAACAAGCCTAGTGATTTTGCCTATCGGATTTTACTTATCATAGGTATCTAGGCGAGTGCTGAACTTTAAACGTCTTGATGTTGTTTGCTGTAGGAACTGACCTGTGAGATCTTTTCAATTGAGTCTGGCTAACAGCCCAACGAATCGCTCAACGGACGGTATGCCCGTTTGTACCTGGCTTCCCAGGCTCCAATTCAGCGGCTTTGCAGCAGTTTTAGGCGCGATTTGTTGGGTGGGCATAGCGACTCAGCCAAGCATTGCTCAAGAGGTTGCACAGGAGGCGACACAGGCGGCAGAACAGGCAGCAGGACAGGCGGCTCCGCTCAATCCTCAGCTCGACATCGGCGTAGTGCAGAGATTTGGCTCGGACAGTAAAGATGAAATTATTCTGAAGCCAGAGCCGGGGGACAGCTTAACCTTGACGTTTAAGCAGGGAGAGCAGCCGCAAACTCTGACTACCAACGGTGACGTTAAGGTGGATGTGGTGATGCAGCCCATTCCTCAGCCGAAGGTGAGTGAGCGCGTTGTGCTAAGTACGCACCGAAGCTTTGAGAGTGCGGAAGATAGTGCCGATCGCTGGAAACAGCAGGGTATCGAAGTTGAGCTAGCTCAGCCGAAGCAGTGGCAAGTCTGGGCAAAGCGAGGCGTTTACAGCTCACCGCTGCTACGCCGTTTGCTCATGCAAAATCTTCAGTCTCACGGCTCTCGAACGGCTTTCATTGACACGCAGATTCAGCGTCAGGAACCTAAGGCAACGGTGACGATTAACGGCAACCGCTACCAGGAAGATGAGATAGCGATCGCCACCAATGAGCCAGTCAGTGTCATCTTCAACCGAGAGGATCACGGGACGAAGGTCTATGCGGGTAGCCTTAAGCTCCAGACGAACGCCTACGGCACCTACACGCTAGTGAATCAGGTGCCGCTAGAAACCTATCTGCGGGGCGTGGTTCCCCACGAGATTGGGTCGGGCGCACCTACTGCGGCGATCGAGGCACAAGCCGTCTTAGCCCGCACCTACGTTTTGCGAAACCTGCGCCGCTTTGCGATCGACAACTACCAGCTTTGCGCCAGCACCCAATGCCAGGTCTATTGGGGACTCACCGAATCGGATGAGGTCGCCGACCGAGCGATCGCCAGCACTCGCGGACAGGTGTTGACCTATCAAAACGAGCTAGTTGACGCACTCTATTCCTCAACCACCGGAGGCGTGACGGCGCGCTTTAGCGATGTCTGGAATGGCAGCGATCGTCCCTACTTGCAGTCGGTGGTAGACTCTGTGCAAAATGTTTGGGATTTGTCTAGCCGCAGTCTGGCAGACGAGCAGAATTTCCGCGCATTCATCGCCCAAAAATCAGGATTTAACGAAGCAGGCTGGGATATGTTCCGGTGGCGCGTGGTTAGCCCTCTCCCTGATTTAGCGAAAGATCTACGCTCCTACCTACAAAGTAAGCAAAATCCTCTGGCGAACTTTACGCAGGTGCAAGACATCAAGGTGCTAGAGCGATCGACTACAGGACGGGTGCAGAAGCTGGCAGTTACCACCGATCGCGGCGTGGTCGAGCTAGAGAAAGACGAAATTCTCCGGGCGCTCTATGCCCCCAATAGCACCCTGTTTTACGTAGAACCAGTCTACGAACAGCCTACCGCTAAGGTCACTCCTCAGCCTCCGGTTGCCATCGCTCAGGGCGCTGAGGCTGGCTTGCCAAATGCCAAGGAGATCGAGCCGATTCCCAAACCTGTAGCTGCCGCCATCTTGAAGGGGTTTGCCTTTACCGGAGGCGGTTTGGGACATGGGGTGGGCATGAGCCAGACGGGTTCCTATCATCTAGGTGAGCTGGGCTGGTCGGGTAGCCAGATTCTTGGCTTCTACTATCCCGGTACTCAGCTCCAGCCTTTGACGAGTGCGATCGTCTTCTGGCAGCCTGTGGCTCAGCCGCAAGCCTCGGTTTCTAGAGCGAAGGCGATCGCCCCTAAGAAATCTGCTGTTGTGAAGACAATCACTCCTTTAGGGAAGTAGGGATTAATACCAGATAAGTAAAAATCTATCCGTTAATCAGCCTGTGCTACTCATTCTGCGTTAAGTTGGGTCTGTCTAAACGAGACATTCTGCTATGGCTGAGCCGCTGATCGAACTTAAAGGAGTTAGCAAATCCTTTGGTGACAACGTTGTTTTAGAAAATTTCGACCTGACGATTTATCGGGGGGAAGCGCTTGCCATCATTGGACCTTCGGGAACAGGCAAATCTACGGTTTTACGGATCATCGCAGGGCTACTAGAGCCAGACGCGGGAGAAATTTATGTCCAGGGTCAACGGCGAGAGGGATTGGTGGAAGATGCCAAAGAGTCCTTGGGTATCGGCATGGTTTTCCAGAACGCCGCCCTGTTTGATTCGCTGACGGTGGAAGAAAATGT
>CASBQM010000608.1 GCA_949127645.1 Synechococcales cyanobacterium PMM_0036 | reverse complement strand
TGATTGCACTTATGCTTATCAAAATTTATTCGGGCAAATAAAATATGATTCAACAATTTATTTTCGATTTGTTGCAGTTTCTGTAATTACAGGGCAAACAAGTGTTGAACGTACTATACGCTTAATTAATGCGCCTAACATTCGAGTTCCGCGCATTGGCTTTTATTTACCAGGATTCTTTGTTCCTACAGTTTCAGCAGGCAAAGATTGGATTACCCCGTTTCGTGTATTTGGTTTTAACTTAACTGAAAATTTAATTTTACACACCGATATCGACCCGGCCGCAACATTCCAAATTAGTAAAAATGTTGATGGCCCTTGGGTACAAACTTTAAGCGTTCCTTTAAACGAATTAAAGCAACCTAAACAAAATGTGTTTTATCTTAAAACAGCTATTGCAGTTGCAAGCTTGAAAGGCTCAATTATTTCCGCAAATAGTACAGGAGCTACTCAAGCATCTTTAGGTTTCGGAATGCAAGCAATTGACCAGTTTATTTCTGACCCTGCAATCGCTATAGCTTTTGGCGATGTATATCAAGGTTTATTCACCCCATTAGAAGTAGCAATGCCTTACGGCGCTCTTCGTGCGGATATTGAATTTACTCTATCAGGCACAAACGCTGACCGTTTCCAATTAGCAAACGATGAAAACGGCCCTTGGGGCACAGGCACAGACTTAAAGGTACGTGGTAATGGTTCAAGCGATACTGCAAGTATATTCATTCGCGTTGTGCCAGGTGCAACTGGCGCTTTAGCAGCTACACTTAATGCGGTTTCGGGCGGTGATATTGCTAACCCTTTTGTTGTAACCGCAAATGTTATAGCAGGTCTTTTCACTTCTCCATCAACCCCTGCAATCGCTTACGGCAATGCTATTACAGGCGAGCGTGCAGATGGTTCATTTTTTGTATCAGGCCACGGGTTAGCTTCCCCTATGGCTGTTTTTGGTTCAAATCTTGTAAACTGTACAATTGAATTCTCTGAGGTATTCGCTAGTGTTTATTCAAATCCTCTTGCAACTAACACAGCAGGGCCGACAGTAACTTCTAAACAAATTTGGTACTCAATTATTCCAACCGTTGCAGGCGCATTTAGCGCAGATATAAGTATCGTTGCAAGCGCTACAAATCCATTAATTATTCCAATTAGCGGTACAGGCGTTTAAGGCCAAAAAACCCTTAATGCTTATGCGCCCTCATGATAAAAACCGAAAAGCCACCCGTAAGGGTGGCTTTTACTTTTTAGGCAGCTACGTGGGCAATCCTTAAAATCGCCTGCACGTCGCATAGCACGTCTTGCAAAACCTGCTCTTTGCCCTTTAAATAATTACGCATTACATCAGTGTGCGCACTTTCTAACAATTCATTGTTAGTAACCTGTTTATTTCGCAAATCTACCTCTAAGGCTTCAAGGCGGTTAATTATCGCTTCCATTTGCCAATGATAATCAATTATTTACAACGTAGCCGTTTGTAAACGTTTATATTCGTTTGTTAACCGACTAATTTAAAAAGTTGGCCGTATGTTTGTTTCAGTATAAACAATCTAAAAAAAACAACTTATGTTAGAAATTGCACCAAACAGATTTTTAGTAAAATCTAAGATTATCGAAATGAAATTGGCAAACAAAGATGGCAAGCACTGGGTAGTGTTTAATTGCGGTAAAACCGAAAAAGAAGAAATTGCAGTGTTCTCAGCTCCACACGCATCAGATGTCCAGGCAAAAGACTTTATGCTAGCCTGCGCAGCACAACTTTAATTTTATCCTCCATGTTTTTGTTAGCAAGCGCCCCTATTCCATACGGGGGGCGCTCACTAACAAACCCCCTCTAAAATTAAAAACCTATGCTTAAAACAAACAAACATCACTACAGCTTAGTCCACTTCCAAATTGGGTACTACCTAATTTCAGTAAGCTACGGCTTATCCAACTTAGCAATAAACTACACAGTTTACCT
The DNA here is from genome assembly GCA_949127645.1 of Synechococcales cyanobacterium PMM_0036. GTDB lineage: Bacteria > Cyanobacteriota > Cyanobacteriia > Elainellales > Elainellaceae > Drouetiella. The sequence goes on along the minus strand of CASBQM010000608.1, from coordinate 1,860 downwards.
AAATTTTGGCAGCGCATTTATGCAGGTTGCCAGTTTTAAAAACCGCAATCATGCAGTGCAATTCTGCCTACATCTAATGGGGCGCAGGTAGCCCGTAATTTAGTGGGGGTTTAGCACACCCCCCCTATTGGTTTATCATAGCTCCCAGAACTCAAACTACAAACCCAAACGTTAAAATGAGAAAAAAAGCATACTCACCGCCCGTGTACATAGGTCAAAATATTTACATAAAACCTAGCTACATCGTATCAATTCCCGAATTTCATTATGAAACTAAATCAACATCTTTCAAGTTCGAAAAAAATAAAGAGAACCTTAAGCACAACACTACCAACGGGCAGTTGTCAGCTAAAGCAATATCCAGTATCCGTAATGCTATTAACTGGCTGCTCGTATCAACAAAGCAGAAGCGAGTTTTTTCGAAAAAAAGCAATACTAGTTTTAACTACAAAGTTGCGTTTATTACGCTTACACTACCCGATACCTATGTTCGAGTTGATAACGCAGCATTTCAAAAACAACTATTAAATCCTTTTCTTGTTTATCTTCGCAAATATCATCAACTCAAAAACTATGTTTGGAAAATGGAATACCAAGAAAACGGAAAGCTACACTGTCATATTACACTTGATACTTTTGTACATTGGCGTGATGTACGTAAGCGTTGGAATTCTCTTTTACTTCGTAATGGCCACATCGACAAATTTAAAGCAACATTCGGCCACTCAGACCCAAACAGCACAGATATACACAGTATAAAAAAAATACGTAACCTCGCAGCATACCTCGCTAAGTATATGGCTAAAAATTCAGAACTTAAAATTGAGCACGAGGGCAAAGAGTACTTTTACACGCCAATGATGTACGGCCGTATATGGGGTTGCAATTACGAAATTTCAAGAGCGAAAAATTGCAAGGTTCACATTCCAGCAAACGAAATAAAAGAGGGCCTAAGTACTTTGTTTCAAAAGTGTATCGAGTTTAAACCACTTATGCGATTAAATACAGTTTCAAACGAGCAAACGCAAATTGGTGAAATTTTTTACCCAAAAGCTATTAATTGGATAAAAGACATAACAGGTATAGTTAGGCAAACTTTCGATAATATGCGAAACGAAATCAGCTCAGCTGCTCGACACTTTACTCATTACGAATTAGCATTATAAATTATGGATTTAACGCCTGTTTTGTTCACTGAAAAAAATTCTATTTATGAAAGTTTGAATTGTGATTGTTACGACATAGCCAGATCAGCATACTCTTATCATGGTTCGATCCCGGTTATAGCTCACCCCCCTTGCCGATTATGGAGCAGGCTACGCAGTTTTTCAACGGCAGATCAATGTGAGAAGATAACAGCTATTTTTGCAGTTAAAACTATCCAACAAATTGGAGGGGTTTTAGAACATCCAATGGGCAGCTCACTCTGGAAGTTTATGGATTTACCTATGCCCGGTTGTTATGATAAATTTGGTGGTTTTTCAATCTGCGTAAATCAATCATGGTTTGGCCACCCTTGCCGAAAGTCAACAATGTTATATATAGTGGGTTTAGCACACGAACAATTGCCCGACTGGTCACCAAATTTTATACCGCCTCAAGGTTCTATAGCGGTTTCAGGCAATAACCCTTTTAAAAGAAAACCAATTAAAAAAGCAAACAGAAGCACAACTCCGATAGATTTTGCTAAATTTCTAATAGAAATCCAAAAAACAATCCTTAAAAACAAAAAATAAAAATGCCAGATCACAAGCGAAAAAACACAACAAAATATGCTATTGTCCTTTGGATTTTAATAGCAATTCTTTTTTTAGTAATAACATCCCCCCTTTGGTATTAGTCCTTAGGGTTGTACCTAGT
>CASBQM010000607.1 GCA_949127645.1 Synechococcales cyanobacterium PMM_0036 | reverse complement strand
ATCGCTCTCTTCTGCCCGTGCCGTCAACATCAAGATAGGCACAAAATACCCTAGTGCCCGAACTTCTTGACAGACTTGAAAGCCGCTAATGTCTGGCAACACAATATCGAGCACCACGAGATCGGGACGAAAACACTGAACCTGAGCGACCCCCTCTGCCCCATTGATAGCGGTTAAACACGCCAATCCCTCTCGTTCAATATAAAGCTGCACGGTCTCACGTAAACTGGCATCGTCTTCAACGAGCAATACTGTGGTGGTCGGAAGCATAGTTGTCAAAATCGCGGCATTCCCTAAGTTTCCACCACAAGTATTAAAAATTTATGAATCTATCAAGGCAAAAACAAAAGCCCATCAGATATGGCTTTTGTTTATCTAAAAATTTGATTCCTGATTTACAGATTTTTAACGATTTTCCATAACCATTCATAGGCAATCCCTTTAAGGAGGTAAGCCTGATGAATGCAACAGAGAATACGGGAAAACCAAAACGGCAAAATGCAGCATTCAAACACATCATGATTTTGCACTGGATCATGGCAGCTTTCACTCTCTTGCTCTATGTCACTGGTGTTCTAGTCGCTCATCCCCACCAGTCTCACCTTCTAATCTGGTTGATTCCCTCCCTTCACCAGTCGTTTGGAATGCTGGTGGTGCTGCTGCTGATCGCCAGAATCTTCCTGCTATTACGATTGTTTAGCTATAGGTATTCAAAGCGATCGCCCAAGGTCACTTTTAGATGGCTACAAACGATTATTCTGCACGGTAGCCTGTATTTTTTTATGCTAATCGCTCCCGTTAGTGGCTTCTTCCTGCGGAACTTGATAGGTTTAGACACTACGTTTTTTGGTATCCCTGTGCCGTCCGTTTTTGCTCCTAATGAAACCTGGGGTGAGCTAGCTCGAAGCTCACATTTTTGGTTATCCTACGTTTTTCTGGCATTTATCTTTCTACATATTCTGGGTCATTGGAAAATGATTTGGATAAACGCGAGAAAGCGCTTTGTTGACTTTGCGAAAGCTTCTTCTAGAAAAGGTTAAGTAGTTCGACATAATTAAGCTCAACTATCCGAACCCTGCGCAGGGTTCGGACACTGGTTTTTAACCTTGTCCACTTACTTAGATCACTGGGAGGGATTACCGCTAGATCTCTAGAACGAAAGGACTATACAAAAATATCGAGCGGCAGAAAAGCGGAAACTACAAAGTTGGGCACATCGACCATTTCACTGACCTTGAGATCGACCGCAACGCTACAGATTGCGTAGGCTTGTTGCGGGGTGAAGCCTCGCTTGTCAACGAGATGATCGATCATATTGAGCAGTGCATTACGGGCGGCGATCGTCAAATCTTCCGAGTAGTTGACTCCTTTGCGCGTGTGAGATTGCCCGGTTGTGGCAAAGAACCGCTGTGGCACAGCCATCTGTGGATCGGTGAAGTAGTCGTTGCGATAAAACTGAGTGTCTCGAATGCCTAAGCGTTCTGCTTCACCCTTGATCAATTGGAAAGACGCATAAAACGTCGCTCCCATCTCAACGGCTGTGCCGCAGGTCTCGCAATCCCCCTGAGCAAAGTGGGCATCTCCTACTGAGAACAAAGCACCTGGAACATAGACGGGCAGACGAACGGTTGTGCCTGTAGTGAGCTGTTTGATGTCGAGGTTACCGCCCGTTTCGTGAGGGGCGATCGTCCGCATCGCTTGGCTGGCGATCGGTGAACTGGGAACAGCATCGCTGGCATCCGCCATTAATACCGTTCCGCCTCTTGCCTTCAAGTCCGCTTCCCTTGCCTGAATTTTGTGGAGCAGATCATGGGAGGGGGCAACCCCCATCACGCCCATAAAAGGCGCACCTGGGATGCTCACGCCAGGTAAGTCTTCTGAGGTAGCCGCGTTGTGGGCAATATTCCAGCGAATGATATAGGGGTCTGGAAACAAATCGCGCAAGAAGCCAAAGCCAGGAACTTGAATCGTATAGCCGAAGGGTTGGGGATCAATTTGGCGAACCGTAACTTCTAGAATATCTCCCGGTTCAGCCCCCTTGACATAAACGGGGCCCGTGAGCGGATGAACCAGGTTGAGATTTAAGCGTCCCACATCTTCAGAGGTCGTATGTGGCTGAATCTGCCCGTCAAAGGCATCCAGGGTTTCCATACCAACGACCTGATCGGGGTCAACCTCGACTTTAGGCTCAATCTCAGGATGCCAGCGGTTATGCCCGACATGAGCCTGATCACAGAGAGGTTTAGCGCGATCGACTGACAGAAAAGTACTGGCTTCCATTTGAGTTTATTTAGAGTTTAAGGAGGACGCACAGAAGTGTAGCGTCAAAGCAATGATGGATCTGTGGCTAATTAAACAAGCTGCTGGTATCAGTAGTAGACAAGATCTATAGGACTTACGCATTGACAGAAATAGAGTGATGTGAGTCATCACGCTGAGGCGGGTTCTGAGCGATTTTTCAGGATGAATTGCCGAATCACCGGAACAAATAGCTGCCTGGAGACTTGATAGAGGTTGTCGATTAGCCCCTCCATTCGCATTGTTTGGAGTTTGCTAAAGGCACTTAGAGCGCAAAAGAAATGATTGCGAATCGCTTGTTCGTTTCGCACTTGAAAGCGCTCAATATTGCAGACCTGTTTGATGACTCTGTGAAAACTCTCAATTTGCCAATGGTGGTCATGGACTTGTTTGAACGTTTCACGAGTCAGGAGCTTGAGTGCTGCTAATTCCGGCAGGAACATCATGTAATACCGAGCTTCGTTTTTGAAGTCCTGACAAAACACCTTAACCCAGCCAAACTCTTTGAGATAGACCTCTAATCCTGATTCAGGAATGGTTAGCGTTTGCACCTGAATTTCTTTGCCCTGTTCTAGGGAGACTTTGCGGTTTTCTGCCACCCCAAAGAGGAAACCCACTTCCTCGTTTCTGAGGAACTTCAGGTTCGCCGAGCTAGAATACCAACTATCGCCTGTGACCCAACCCGGCTCAATGCCCCAGCTTTTAATCTCTTGGAGCATTTCGATGAAATAATCGTTCTTTGTTTTAGCCTCCCGTTTGTCATAAAGGCGAAAGTTAACCGGATAAGAATTTCCAGCAATATCGGTGTAGTAGAGCGTCATCAGATTAAGCCCCTTGACCGTGCGCTTGTGCTTGCCAGACCAGAAATATCCCACTAACGCAGTTTTACTAGGGTCGCGGTAGGGCTTGTCCACCACACTATCATCTACACTCGTGGTTGCTCCTTTTAAGATCAGTTCTCCTTTAACTTCATCAAACAGCTCTTTGGGAGTGTATCGCTCTCGCAATAGAAAACGGTTGACGCTATCGCGACTGAGTTCTTCGAGAATCTCAGACAACCGCACGCAACTGACGTACTGAGGTTCTGCCAGGAGAAACAAGGTGTAAAGATTGCAGTTACATTGGGCAGTTGAGGGCTTTGACTGTTCTCTCATAACCGGATACCGCTGAGGGGTCTGACCTAAACTCACCACACTTCTGCATTCCTGTCAATGCGTAAGTCCTATAATTAAGGAAGGCTGGCTTAATCTCAATGAACTGGAAGGGCTAAGGCAGCTACCCAAGATTACTGCTCTGACACAGAGGTAGGCTGGTGTCATCATCAGCGTAGGAAGCTCGCATGAACAGCTCTAATTCATTAGAAACAAGATTTACAGAACGGCTTCAAACGAGGATAGCTCAAACCCAAAGCCTTCTATTTGTCGGACTCGATCCCAACCCAGAAATGCTGCCGACACGTTATCAAAATCGGGAAAGCTCTAGCCTTCTTGATGACCTTCGAGAATGGCTACAGTTCGTGATTACCGAAACAGCAGATTTAGTCTGTGCCTACAAACCGACACTCGGTTTTTACATTGCCCTAGGCGCGCCCGGCATCGAACTGCTGCAAGAGACGATCGCGGCTATTCCCGCGCACATTCCTATTATTCTAGATGCAAAGCATAGTGACTTAAATACCAGCACGCCCTTTGCCCAAAGGCTTTTTCAGCAGTGGCAGGTCGATGCCGTTACTCTCAGCGCCTATGCGGGGCAGGATCACGTTGCTCCGTTTTTGGTTCACCCGGGTAAAGCCGTATTCGTGCTGTGTTGTACCTCTAATCCTTCCGCAGGCAAGCTGCAAGACTATCCCCAATCCGAATCACCTTTTTATTTGCAACTGGTTAAAGAAGCTAAGACTTGGGGAACTCCAGAACAATTGGGGTTAGAAGTAGGAACAACTGACCCAGAAATCTTGAGACGCGTGAGAGCGATCGCCCCTGAGCGTCTGATTTTAGCCCGTAGCGTTTGGCAAGAAGGCGTAAACCTTGGCGAGATTCTATCAGCAGGTTTGAATGCAAATGGCGAGGGACTGTTGATTCCAGTGCCGCAAGATTGGTTGAGTCAGGAACACCCCAAATCGATGATTCAGGCGCTGCGCGAGGAAGTGAATCAAGCTAGAGCTGAGAGGGTTCAAGAGGGTTCCAACTGCAATCTATGGCTATCCGATGTTTGTACTTTAAACCCGCACCCGCATCTAGGCTTGATTTTGCAGCTTTACGACATTGGCTGCATTCTGTTTGGGGATTTCGTCCAGGCTTCTGGCGCGACGTTTCCTTACTATGTTGACCTGCGCAAAATTATCTCTAATCCCCAAATCTTTCATCAAATTCTGACCGCTTACGCAGAGATTCTCAAAGGTCTGAACTTCGATCGCATTGCCGGCATTCCCTATGGCTCTCTGCCCACGGCGACGGGGTTAGCGCTACGCCTCAATTACCCGATGATCTTTCCCCGTAAAGAGGTGAAGGCGCACGGCACCCGGCGAGTTATTGAGGGGAATTTCCAACCAGGAGAAACGATCGTGGTGGTCGATGATATTTTGATTAGTGGCAACAGTGCGATGGAAGGAGCCGCAAAAATCAAGTCGGTGGGTTTGAACGTGCAGGACATCGTGGTGTTTCTCGATCACGAACAGGGAGTCAAAGATCGGCTGCGAGAGCAGGGCTATCAAGCACATTCTGTGTTGACCATTTCTGAGATTACGGAAACGTTGTATCAGGCAGGTCGTCTGAATGAAGCGCAATATGGATTATTGGTTGAATCCTAGCTCAGTTTTTTACTTGGATCTGAGTAGTACACCCGCTATACCCATCCTCAATCGTGAGCCATTCCTAACGGGTTTGTCCCTCATCCATGAAAGTCTGGCTAGAGTTCTAACCGTAGCTGAAGGTATTGCCCTTCCTTTCCTTCGGCAGTTTCGTTATATAGATTAGAGAGTGTTAGCCCTACTAGCCGCACCTGCTTGTGGTCAATATCCGTGAGGGTAAGCAACTCCTCAGCCAGGGTCAAGATGATGGATAAATCGGCGATCGGCTCAACTAAAGTCCTGCTGCGGGTGATTTGCTGATAGTCAGCATACTTAACCTTGAGCGTCAGCGTTCGCCCAGAGGTCTGCTTTGCATCTAGCCGCTGTTTCAAGGTCTGGGCAACTTCCTCTAGAGCCGTCAACATCGCCGCCCGATCGCCCAGATCCGGGTCATAGCTATTTTCTGCCCCAATGGACTTGCGGATGCGGTTGGGTTGAACAGGGCGATCGTCTTTGGCTCTGGCAATCTTGTAGTAGAACAGCCCCACCTTGCCGAACTTCCCCACCAAGTCTGCCTGTGACCATTGCTTGAGGTCAGCTCCGGTGAAAATGCCAAGGCTATGCATCTTGGCTGCCGTCACTTCACCCACACCATAGAACTTCTCGATCGGCAACTGGGCTATAAAGGCTTCTGCCTCTTGCGGGGGGATGAGGAACAGTCCATTGGGTTTGTCTAACCCTGAAGCAATCTTGGCGAGAAACTTGTTGATGGAGACTCCGGCTGAAGCGGTGAGTTGGGTTTCTGTCTGAATGCACTGCTTGATTTCCTGAGCAATCAGCGTTGCGGAGGGGATACCGGGCTTATTTTGAGTCACGTCCAGGTAGGCTTCATCCAGCGCCAAGGGTTCCACCCAATCGGTGTAGCGATAGAAGATGTCTCGAATTTGCTCAGAGATAGCTCGATAAACGTCAAAGCGCGGCTGGGCAAAAATCAGGTGTGGGCACTTTTGGTATGCCGTGCGAGAGGGCATGGCGGAGTGAATACCAAACTGCCGTGCCTCATAGCTGGCGGCGGCGACGGCTCCCCGCTTTGAGGGTGAACCGCCTACCACGAGCGGTTTGCCCCGATAGCGAGGCTCATCCCGTTGCTCAACAGAAGCGTAGAACGCGTCCATGTCGATGTGAATGATTTTTCTGACGGTGTTCATAACCCTTTGAAGAAGTCAATTTAGATTGTCTGAACCTTCAGGGTCATCCCCGCTTGACGTAATCGCTCTACAAGCACGTCACCCAATCCGGTCGCTGGGGTCAGGATGCCGCCGCGAGCCTGACCACCGGGTAGTGCATCCCTTTGTAGTGCCAGACTCAAGGCAGATTCACACAAGAATTTGACCGTCGCTCGGTTGCCGGGATCTCCCTGGTCACGCACGAGTCCCCGCACCTGGCGACCCTCTGTGGCAGTGCCTACGAGTTCGCAGGAGAACCAGCCCTCGTTCATCGTTTGCTCAGAAGGACCGCTACCGGGCTGGGGCAGAAAGGGTTGCAGGATCGATCTCACTTGAGGGAATTGCAGAATACCTGAGAAGAGAGCCAGCCCTGCGGTGAAACTGGCTGCCTTCAGCCCTGCCAGAGGTTCATCAAACTTAAAATACTCCTGGTAGGTGAAGTCAGATCCATAGGGTTCCTGCCACTGATCATACAAAGCGCTACTGCGACGGACAATGCGGGTGTTGACAGGTCCCATGAAGAAGGGAGCTACCCAGGTATTGAGGTCTGAATCAAAAGAGGGCGCTTGAGGATCTCGGTTCTGCTCCACTTCAGTCGCAGTATGACGCTCGGGTGGATTCAGCAGAAAAGGATCACTGATCTGCGCTACCTGGGCTGAATCATAGAGATTGAAACCCGATGCCAATGTGCCCCCGTTGAGCCCACCGTTAGCTTGGAAATATGCCTTCACCGTTTTGCAGGACATTCCTAACTCTTGCTGGAGGTAACGAACAACCAGATAGGTGCCGAGGTCTGATGGAACAGAATCAAAACCACAGCAGGGAATGATGCGAGTTCCCTCTAAAGCTGCCTGGGTGTGATAGCGATCGATCAAGGTTCTAATCCAGGGCGTTTCTCCAGTAATGTCTACGTAATGAGTTTTGAACCGCACACAGGCATCCACCAAGGCATTGCCATAGAGGGAAAAGGGGCCGGCTGTCGTCAGCAGCACCCGCGTTTGAGAGACAATCTTATCCACTGCCTGTTGATCCTGGCTATCGGCAATTAGGAGATCTACCTCTATACCAACCTCGGCTCGAACGGCTTCTAACTTCTGGTGATTCCGTCCTGCGATCGCCCAACGGACGTGCTTAGGAGCATGGCGGGCAAAATACTGCACCGTCTGCTTGCCCACAAAGCCACTGGCACCATAAAGCACAACATCGTAAGCACGGTCAGACATAGAAGGAGCACTCCTTGAGCAACACAGCTACAAGGCTAACTTGAACTGAGCGGCGATCGCTTCATTTGCCTATAGAGCGCCTGACCGTTTCTTCTCAAAATAGTGCTGATGCTCTTCGGTTGTGAGCGCTATTGTCAGACAGTGCCACGGGCAGTGCTGGGACAACCCAAAGCCGAAGGACGCTTGGCCGCTACGATTACATCTCTAGGAGTCACTGATCCTATGGGTAACAATCAACTTGATGCTAATACCGTGACCTTACGAGCCCAGAACGGCACCACGACTATCTCCACGCTTGAATCTGATCTAAACGGCAATATAAAAAGCCCAGATCTGGATACGCAAGGGCTTAAAATCACGGTCATTGTACCTTCCCCGCAGGGGCTAAGCGCTGTGTCATGGTGCAAACTCTGCTGGGCGCAATGCGATCGGCAAGTGGCACTGATTGTGAGTGAATTCCCCAACGCTGACTGCTAGGCAGTACAGCGCGGGCTTCCAACTTCAGCAAAAAGACGGCAGTCGTCGGGTTCTTAGGCACAGAGTCAGACTCTACCATCCAGCCATAGAAATTCTTCAAGGTCGTCAGCGATCGATTGACGGTAGCTGGAGCTAACTTTTTCTCCTCTATCAGGATGACCTAACGACCCTCCACTGAAATCAGTTGCCGATAAAAAGCCGCTGTAACCCCTGCTTGCGTTCAAACACTAAGTAAAACCCGTAGGCACTCAGGGCAGACAGGGGAGCCGCAATGACCAGCAATGCCAGTAATGTTTGAATAGATGACAAATGGAGAAAACTGATGGCTAATTGAGCCAGTCCTAATACTGGTAAATGAACGAGGTAAAGACTATAGGAGAAGGTTCCTAACCCAATAGCCCATCGAGATTGCAGTAATTTTAAGCTGTGCAAATGACACCGCGGCTGATCAGTCTTTAATCGCTCAGTCCAGGTCACGAGCAAACAAGCTACGGCGACTCCTGCTAGATAGTCTTCAATCATTTGCCCTATTCCACTGGGGAGATGATTCCAAAGTCGAACGGCGATCGCTATAGATGCAGTTCCTATCCCTAGCGCCTTCCAAGGAATGTCCTCTCTGCAACGCATCAAAGCAGGTTTATGAGAAAAATTGAGCGCCGCCCCATTCATCCCCATGGCAAAAAGCCCTAGATACCAAAACGAAGCTTCGTCTAGCTGTTGAGGCAGGAGAAAGTGGGGGATTAGTCCCATCCCGCAGGCGGTAGCAAAGACAGCTTTTGTCCCCAGTAGCCGCCATATAGGCAGCAATAAAGTGGGGAACAAAATGTAAATTTGCCACTCTGTCGCGACACTCCACATGGGTCCAACAACTTTGTATATCCAATCAGGATTTAGATTGTGCGTCAGCGTCATGTGAGACAGCAATACGCCAGGTGTAAAAACAGGATGAGCAAACGACCAGTGCATTCCCATACGAGGATACAGATGATTAGGAATGAGGGCAAAGAGCAGCAAAGACAGCAGCAATGCAGCATAATAGGGCGGCAAAATACGCAGTGCGCGTCGTTTTAAGTACTGAAAAAATCCGCCACGTAACTGTTGATTGTCAGAGCGAATAATGGGCAGCATGAGGCAATACCCTGAGAGCACAATAAAGACTGCAACGCTGAAACGACCATGGGTCAGCCAGCGAGTTGCCCAGTACCACATAGGCGAATATTGGCTACCGCTCAAGTCTGGATCTGCCTCTTGATAAGCGTGAAATAAAACTACGTATAGAGCTGCTAACCCGCGAATACCATCCAAGTAATGCAGTCGAACCGGAGTCTGATCTGATTTTGATTGGCTCATTGGCATGAGGAAAGCATCGTCTACCATTATGGAGTAGGGTCATAACTCAATAGAATGAGGGTTTGTAAAGTAGTTTGTGTCAGGGGATGAATATCAGGGTTTGTAAAGTAGTTTGTGTCAGAGGATGAATATCACATTGGAAATCTCCCTTCAAACTCAATCGCAAATCGATTCAACGCAGCTTTCCAATCTCGGATGGGCATCGTCCATTTTTTAGAGATGTGGGCGATCGCTAAATAAATCACCTTCATTGCCTATTTTGAGATGAACTACTGTCGCGGCTCAAGGGCATTGGCATAAAACCGATTGCTGCTACCTGCAACGCCGTAAGTCCATTCCTCCTTGTCTAGGTCATAGTGCCTAGAGGTGATCTTAGTCTGGTGTGCTTCTCCGTCCCAGTGCAGCATCACTAGCTCGTACAGCTCAAAAGATGGAGCAGGAACCTTGATTTCTGGTCTTGAGTTCATGTTTAGATTGGGCTATCGAACTGTTTCAATATGTTGAACACGTTACATCATTGCACCTTAGTCATTCAACCTAGAAGCACAGGATTAGCCACTGCCCTAATCCTAATCTTAATGCTGCACTCCACTGTCTTTGCTTGCTACCTTACTCTAACCTCTCACTTCAGCGATTCCATGCGCCCTCCCTTCCTACTACACCTGAGCAACGATTGAGTAAGAATGAGTCTTGATTGAGCAATAGATTGATTCATACTTGAGCAGGGATTGAGCTAAGGATGAGCAACGATTGACTAAAGGATTCTTGCCCCATTTCCCCTGGTTGACTGACAAAACTCAAGTTACAAAACTATAAGATTTGATGGTGAACTCGCGCTCCAAGTGTTTCTGTGCTT
>CASBQM010000606.1 GCA_949127645.1 Synechococcales cyanobacterium PMM_0036 | reverse complement strand
GAGAGACCTGACTTCTGAAAAAAATTATTGGAAAAAATTCTACAAGCAGTTTACTGATTACTGGAAAATCCGCTGATACTGACCACCTGAATCCGCGGCAAACTGACCAGGCAAATCCGCGGCAAAGTGACCACCTAAATCCGCGTCAAACTGACCACCCCTTAAGCTGCATTTAACAAAGGTTGTTTTAATGGTTTCAAATGTTGGAGGTTGAGTGTCAAACTCCTCCTACAGATGGCTAATAAAACAATTCTAATGACCAAGATAAGACAGATCCTGCGTTTATTTACTCAAGGCAAGAGTAGAGTACAAATCAGTGAACAGACCGGAGCATCGCGTAACACGGTTAAAAAATATATCCGAAAGTTTACCGGCGAGAAGATCACTTATGATCTGCTCAGCAGTATGTCTGATACGGAACTGGAAGTGCTGTTTGGTTCGGTAGAACCCGCCAGTAAGGATCAGCGCCATGAGTCCCTGCAGCAAATGCTTCCCGACCTGGAAAAGCGGTTTAAGAAAAAAGGGGTAACGATCAGGATGTTATGGCGACTGTATCTGGAGTCGCACCCGGGAGGATTTAAGCATACCAGTTTCCACAAATACTTTACTGAATATGCCGGACGCGCTAAGCCGGTGATGCATATGGAGCATAAAGCCGGCGATAAGATGTACATCGATTTTGCCGGACACAAACTAAGCATCACTGATCAGCAAACCGGCGAGGTGCAGGATGTAGAAGTGTTTGTTGCCATACTGGGTTGCAGCCAACTGACTTATGTAGAAGCAGTGACCACTCAACGCAGGGAAGATTTTATCGGAGCGTGTGAAAATGCACTGCGGTATTTTGGTGGTGTGCCGGCAGCTATTGTTCCGGACAATCTTAAATCGGCCGTTACCAAAAGCAGTAAATATGAGCCGACCATCAATGAGTTGTTTGCAGACTTTGCCGAACACTATGGTACTTCTATACTTCCTGCAAGAGTTTACCGGCCAAAAGATAAATCACTGGTGGAAGGGATGGTTAAAATTATTTACTCGCGCATCTATGCAGTCATCAGCACACACACCTATTTCACGCTTGAATCGCTCAACATTGCCATCGGCGAAGCATTGGAGTCGTTAAACAACCAACTGTTGCAGGGGCGTGATTACAGCAGGCGCATGCACTTTGAGGAAGTAGAGAAACAAACCCTGCAACCCTTACCGGTTTATCCTTACCAGTTTAAACAACAACACATTGTAACAGTGATGAAGAATGGCCATGTCTGCCTTGCTGCCGATAAGCATTATTACAGTGTACCATATCACTTTATTGGCAAGAAAGTAAAAATACTGTTCACCCCTTTACGCATTGACGTCTATTATAAATATGAACAGATTGCTACACATCTGCGGCAGGGTCGCAAATACCAATACACCACTATTACAGAACACCTGGCATCAGCACACCGGTACTTAAGTGAATGGACACCGGAAAAATTTGTGGAGCAGGCCAATGCCATTGATGAAGAAGTGGCCAGGTATATTCTGCTGGTAATAGAAAACAAACAGCATCCTGAACAAGCTTACAGATCCTGTTCAGGCATACTGAGCCTTGCACGCAAAGTCGGTAATGAACGGCTCACCAGGGCTTGCCGCAGGGCACATGATTACGGAGTATATAATTATCCGATCATCGTGCAGATACTGGAAAGGAGGCTGGATGAATTAAGCGCCGAAGAGCAACATGATGCAGTCTCAATGCCACAGCATCAAAACATAAGGGGCAGCGAATACTACCAATAGCAATCATTTTTTACTTCAATCATAAAAACCAAATCACATGAACACAGACACACTTGACAAAATGAAACAAATGCATTTACTTGGAATGCACCGCGCCTTTAGCACCAGCCTGCAGACGGAACGAAATGAACAGCTAACTGCCGATGAGATGACGGCCATGCTGGTAGACAGTGAATGGGATGACCGTCACAACCGTTCCATTGAACGCACTACTAAGAATGCACGCTTCCGGTATAAAGCCACTGTGGAGCAACTCGATTACCGCAGTCAAAGAGGGTTGGATAAAAATCATATCCAACGCCTTGCCGATGGTAAGTACATCACACAGAATGAAAATATCCTGATCACAGGACCTACCGGAACGGGTAAAAGTTTTTTAGCATCCGCACTTGGACAGCAAGCCTGTGGCCAGGGATTTAAGGTATTGTATGCTAATGCAACGCGGTTATTTGCACAACTTAAAATGGCCAAAGCGGATGGTTCGGCCATCAGGGAGTTCGCCAAAATAGAAAAACAGGATCTGTTCATACTCGATGATTTTGGCATACAGCCCTTTGATCAGGCAAGCAGAACTTCTTTGCTCGAGATTTTAGAAGACCGCCATGGCAAACGCTCGATCATCATCACTTCACAGCTTCCGGTCAAACAATGGTATGAAGTGATTGGAGAAAAAACGGTGGCAGATGCTATCTTAGACAGAATCCTGCATCATGCACAGCGAATAGAACTCAAAGGAGAATCCTTAAGAAAAAACCAACATAAAAAATCAGAAGACAACAACGATTAAAAAGTTATTTTTAACAATCTGAAACAACCTTTTTAGTGCAACTAAAGCAACTTAACTTAGGGTGGTCAGTTTGCCGCGAATTTGGGTGGTCAACATACGCGGATTTTCCAGTTACCTCGTTAGTCAGGACATATGAGCATGGAATTTTTAATTCCATCATTTTCATCTTCAAGTATGAACATATTTGCCAGCGACCCGAGATTACTTCCGATGAAACTATTAGGATGAGGATGAGTTTATTGGATTGAAAATACACCTTGCTTTCAGCAGCAAGTATTTCCAATTGCCCATCTGGAATTAATTCTAATAATTGTTTGACTCGCATAAGTCAAAAATCAATACCCTAATTCCTTATTCAAGATATTGGTAATCACACCATTTATGAAAGTGTCCAAGGTTTCGAATACCAATGTTTTGTAATCCGGACTTCGTGAGAAAGCG
>CASBQM010000605.1 GCA_949127645.1 Synechococcales cyanobacterium PMM_0036 | reverse complement strand
TTACAGAGTTGTGCTGTTTCTGGACATCGCCCGTCCGATGCGGTTTCCCATGAACTTCGTTAACTGGCTAGTCTGCGCATTGATTTCCCTTTCGCCGATCGTCCAGGTTGCCAAGGGCAATCATGAAACCTGGGAAAAGCAGTTTGAAGCGATGACGCGCTAAGAGGCATCAGCTTAGATCTGCTGTTTTTTCCCCTGCATTAGACTAAGGACACTAGCAACCATGGCAAATCCACCTGCAATATAAAACACGGTGGGTAGACCTGCAAATTTCCAGACAGGTCCTAAAGCCACAGGCGAGAGAAATTGCCCCAAGGAATTGAACCCAGTGCCGATCGCTAACACACTCGCCCGTAGCTCATTGGGCGATCGCTCGGCTAGGGCATCGTAGAGATTGGGTGTGATGATGCCGAAGCCAATGCCAAACAGAATCGCAGTAAACACAATCAGGTAGATATTAGTCAGAAACGGAATGGTGGCAACAGTCAGCCCCATCAGGCTAAAGCCAAAGGCGATCGCCCAGTTTGCCCCCATCCGTCGAGCGAGGCGACTGGCTCCAATTGCCGAAACGAGAGCCGCGCCCACTAGACGTACCGCCAATACAAAGCCATTCAGCACCGGATCAGCATTAATAGCGCTTTTGAGGTAGAGCGGCGTATAGATAACAACCGCGTAGACCGTGACGGCAGCGATCGCAATATACAAGTAAATCCGTAGAATACTGGGCTTGAGCAAAACTTTCCCCAGACTGGCTTGATTCATCCCTAACAAAGAATCTGATGGAGTTTGCGGCTCTCTGAGAATCAGTAGAGCAAACGCCATCAAAGGAATCGCTAACCCGTACAAATAGAAGGCGTAGTGCCAGTTATAACCCCCTACCCATCCCCCAATTAAGGGAAAGAAAACCGCCGAGGTGGTCATGATACTGGTGGCATAGCCCAAGATGCGCGATCGCTGCTCTCCGTCATACATACTGCCCAGCAAGCCGATCGTCGCAGCCGCAACGCCCCCACTAGCTGCCCCTAGTAAGCATCGAGTTGCTAGAAGCAGGGGAAACGATGTAACAAAGGCGGTGGCAACTCCAAACAGCGCGTAAAGCAAAAGACAGGGGAATAATACCTTGAGCTTGCCAATGCGATCGGCCACAATGCCCATCACAGGAGTCATGAGGGCGCTAGTCAGAGCGTGAATGCTGACCAGTGTGCCCGCCCACTTGGGATCAAGATTGAGCTCCTGCACCATTTCGGGCAAAATAGGCGAGACGATGCCGCCTGTCATGGTAGTGAGACAGCCTGCCGCCAGCAGGATCAAAAATTGGTGAAATCGCTCTTGAGAAGCAAATTTCATCATTTGCGCATAAAATCCCCTGCTGACAGACGACATAAAAAATCCTAAAGAGTGAATCTCAAAAATACGTGATTGGGTGACGCTAAGGTAGACAGGATAGGACAGTGGCGAGCAGTGTCCTAAGGAAATCTTTCTCAGGCAGCTCTCATAAATTGGGCGTAGTTTTCTAATATTTTGGTATCGAGCAAAAAGTTCCCCGATCGTTCATCCTCGATCGCTAATCTATGAGCCTAGAGCCGATTCATTCCTCAAGTCATTCTTCAACCTATCCTTCAGAACTGCCTTTATCTAAGGTATCGCACGAGGTTCCTAGAATCTCGATCGCCACTCTCACACCTGACCTATTTATCCGACGCTATCGGATGCCTGGAGTTCCAGTCATCCTTACGGGCATGATTTCTCCAGAGCAAGACTGGACGCTAAACTTCCTGTCTGAAAGGCTCAAGCAGCAAGAGTTTTTGTTGCGACGCTATGGCAAAGAACGCTATCAGCAAGACAAGCGCACCTGGACAAGTATAGGCAGCGGCGTGCCGCCAGAGAGCCGATCGTTTCTCGACTATGCTGAGCTACTGCGATCGGGTGAAGCGCAAGAGCAGGATATTTATCTAGCCAAGTGTTCAATTCATCCTACGCCGTTGGCAAAGACCGAAGCTGTAGAAGCGATCGCCGCTCACCTCGAAACCTTAGGATTGCATCAACCCGCCAGTTCCCTAAACCTTTGGATAGGTCCCGGCGGACATACAGAATGTTTGCACTACGACCCGACAGATGGGACGCTGATTCAGCTTCACGGCTCTAAGCAAGTCGCGCTATTTCCACCCTCCCAGACTTCAAATCTTTATCCCTTTCCGTTCTATGTCCATCTATGGCATGGGATGCGAGTCCGATCGTGGTTTAGCCGCGTCTATCCCGATCGCCCAGATTTTGAGGCATTCCCGAAACTACGTCATGCCCTGAGCGATCGCTATGATCTCGTGCTAAAGCAGGGAGAGATTCTCTATATTCCAGCAGGCTGGTGGCATGAGGTGACAGCATTAGGGGACGAGATGGTTTGCTCGCTCAACCGCTTTTGGCAGGTTCCCCCTCGTCGCGCCCTTCTGTCCTGGCCGCGATGGCGGGTGTTTTTGGGTAGTGCTTGTGCTTTGCCAAACGTGGGTTTGAGCTTGGTAAGGGCGTTCTTTAGCCGCGATCGCCAGCAGAAAATCAAAGAGATTCTTCAGATGTTTTAGTCAGGCTGATTCTGGTCAAGCTTAGAAAACTCTCTGCAAATCTTCGGGGAGATGAACCTCTCTCAAAACTACTAGACCTTCTAGGAAACGCCGATCTTCGCTGATGTGCAGAATCTTGAG
>CASBQM010000604.1 GCA_949127645.1 Synechococcales cyanobacterium PMM_0036 | reverse complement strand
GCGTCTGCCATTTCGCCGGGACCGTTGACAATGCAGCCCATGACGGCAATGTTTAGCCCGGTCAGATGGCTCGTGGCTTCACGGACTTTGTGCAGCACTTCCTCTAGGTTAAACAGCGTCCGACCGCAAGAGGGGCAAGCCACATATTCCACCATCGTCCGGCGCAGTCCCAAAGCCTGAAGAATGCCGTAGCAGACCGGAATTTCTTTTTCTGGCGCTTCTGTCAGCGAAACGCGGATAGTGTCGCCGATGCCCTCTGCCAGCAGGGTGCCGATGCCTGCCGTAGACTTAATCCGCCCATATTCGCCATCTCCGGCTTCGGTGACACCCAGGTGCAGCGGGTAGTCCATGCCGAGGGCATCCATCCGTGCCACCATCAGGCGATTTGCCGCAATCATGACAGACACTTTGGATGCCTTGAGCGAAATTTCGATATTGTAAAAATTCAGGTCTTCGCAGATGCGGATAAACTCTAGCGCCGACTCTACCATGCCTTCGGGCGTGTCGCCATAGGTAAACAGCATCCGCTCGGCAAGGGACCCGTGATTCACCCCAATTCGGATAGATTTGTTTTGATCTCGTAGGGAAATGACTAGAGGCTCCAGCATTTCGCGGATTTTCTCGCCAATTTCTTGAAATTCTGCCTCGGTATATTCGGTACGACCGACGCTAGGCTTTTCAAACACGTAGAGACCCGGATTAATCCGCACGTTGTCTACGTAGTTTGCCACTTCTAGAGCAATTTTCATGCCGTTGTGATGGACATCTGCCACCAGGGGCACAGACTGATAGGTGGCATAGAGGCGATCGCGGATTTCTTCCATGGCTTTGGCGTGAGCCATGCTGGGCACGGTGACACGGACGATTTCGCAGCCAATCTCATGCAGCCGCCGAATAGCTGCCACCGAACCGTCGATATCCAGAGTGTCTTCATTGATCATTGACTGCACAGCAACCGGATGACTGCCGCCGATCGTGATACTGCCGACCGGAACAGGACGGGTTTTGCGGCGACGAAGGGTGCCGTCTGTGGGCAAGTTAAACGCCGAAGGTTGAGCAGTAGCTAGATTGGGAAGAGTTTGCATATCCCGTTTGTTGGATTATCTGTGAGTTTGGACTGTAAGTTTGAACTGCAAGTTTGAACTGTGAGTCTGGACTGTGAGTTTGAACTGTGAGTTTGAACTGTAAGTTTGAACTGTAAGTTTGAACTGAGTTCAGCCTAGGCTATCCCTCTAGCATAGTTGGGGAAGTCGCTAGAATTCTGCTTTTGCTCTTTTAGCTCCGCTTTATCCAGATAGCTCGAATCCCCAGAGCTTTTGCGCCTTCATAGTCTTCTTTAAAGCTATCGCCAATGTGCCACGCTTTTTCCGGCGGACAGCCCTGTTGTGCGAGTGCTTTCTGAAAAATTTTAGGGTGGGGTTTGGCGGCTCCCACTTCAGTCGAAATCGTGACCGAGGTAAAAAAAGCGGAGAGTTCTAGGTCAGACAAAACAGAGTAGAGTCGCGTATCAAAGTTGGACAATATGCCCAGAGAAATGCCTTGACTCTGCCAGTATTTTAGCGCCGGAAGAACGTCTGGATAAATCTCCCAGGGCTGGGCGGTGGCAAAGTGGGCATAAAGCGCTGCAAAGAATTCTGGGAAATTTGAGAAGCGATCGCCTACTCCGGCTCTCTCAAAAGTGTGGTGTGCCAATTTCTCCCACCATTCATACTCTTTTCGAGGAATTTCGGCAGGCGTTGCGCTCGGAAACGCCATGGGAGTCTCAGCAGTTTTGAAGCTCTGGTAAAAAGCTTTGTCCAGCACCGCCGCCTCTACTTCGACCCCAAATTGTTGAGCTAGTTCCCGATAGACCTCTCCTACACTACCCTTCACGCCGAACAGGGTGCCGACAGCGTCCAAAAAAATCACCTGGGGACGATCGCCCCCCTCAAATGCGATATTCTCCACTCAGAACTAGCTCTCCTCCAGCTTTGCCCGCAACTGCTCCAGCTCATGGTCGATCGCCGATCGCTTTGCCGGATCTGAAGGTAGAGCGGGTAAACTTGGGACATCTCCCGCGATCAGCTTGGCTTTAAGTGCCGCCAGTTCGTCATCTACGTTGCCGCTTTCTAAGGCTTTAAACTGTTTCTCGATCGTATCTCCACTGCCCAACTCGGCGATCGCCTCTGACTGTGCCTCTAGCTGCAACACTTTTTCCTCCATGCGATCGAAGGCTGCCATGGCGTTGTTAGTGCCAACGCGATCGAGCATTTCGTTGAGCTGCTGCGAAGCCTTCGCCGACCGGGCACGGGCAATATACATATCCTTCTTGGTCCTGGCTTCTGAGAGCTTACTCTCTAGCGTCACCATGTTTTGCTTCAGCTTACCCACGACGCTGCTCTGCTGCTCAATCTGCGACTTGAGGGCGTTGGCAGTATCTTGATAGGACTGGCGACGGGCTAAAGCTTCACGGGCAAGGGTTTCATCATTTTTTTGTAGAGCCAACTGCGCCCTTCGATACCATTCTTCGGCAGTCGATTGAGACTGGGAAACCTGACGCTCAGTGCGCTTTTGGGTGGCGATCGCTTGAGCAACGGCTTGACGAACTTGAATCAAGTCGTTCTGCATATCCAGTACTGCCTGTTCCAGAATTTTCTCTGGATCTTCTGACTGGCTGACCATACTGTTGAGATTGGCACGAACGACCCGTCCGATTCGATCAAATAATCCCATACCCAAACTCCATTAGCCCATGAGGCAGGGCGCTTGCTTTATGGTACCGCACCTTTTGGGAAGGAAGGTTTGAGATGGCTCTATTTCTGATTCACTTCTGCTCAATTTCTAAGGGAGTTCAGCGGTTTCCATACCAGATCTCAACCAGATCCTACAAGCTGCGTCAGGATAGAGATTGCGTCAGGATAGAGATTGCGTCAGGATAGAGAGACAGTAGCGTAGCAGTAGAAACCTGGACATGATTGAGCATGATGTCGTAATTGTGGGCGGTGGTTTGGCAGGAACGCGCGCAGCGGTCGAAATTGCCAGAACCGACCCAAGCCTCAGCATCGCCGTAGTGGCAAAAACCCACCCGATCCGATCGCACTCTGTGGCAGCTCAAGGGGGCATGGCAGCGACGCTGAAGAACATCGATCCAGAAGATACTTGGCAAGCCCACGCTTTTGATACTGTGAAAGGCTCTGACTACCTTGCCGATCAGGATGCCGTCGAAATTCTCACCCGCGAAGCTCCTGACGTGGTGATTGACCTAGAACACATGGGCGTACTGTTCTCCCGTTTGCCCGACGGACGCATCGCCCAGCGTGCCTTTGGCGGACATTCTCACAAGCGCACCTGCTACGCTGCCGACAAGACGGGACACGCTATTTTGCACGAGCTAGTCAACAATCTGCGGCGCTATGGCGTGCAGATCTACGACGAGTGGTATGTAATGCGGCTGATTTTGGAAGAAGACCAGGCGAAAGGGCTGGTGATGTATCGCATCCGCGATCGCCGTTTGGAGGTCGTTCGAGCCAAAGCCATTATGTTTGCCACAGGCGGCTACGGGCGAGTCTATAACACCACCTCCAATGACTACGCCTCTACAGGAGATGGCTTAGCAATGACGGCAATTGCCGGGTTGCCTCTAGAAGACATGGAGTTTGTCCAGTTTCATCCTACCGGGCTATATCCGGCTGGCGTACTGATCTCGGAAGCCGTGCGGGGCGAAGGAGCCTATCTGATCAACAGTCAGGGCGATCGCTTCATGGCGAACTATGCCCCTAGCCGTATGGAGCTAGCTCCCCGTGACATTACCTCCCGCGCTATTACCTGCGAAATTCGGGCTGGGCGAGGTGTTCATCCTGACGGCAGTGCTGGAGGTCCTGCTATCTATCTTGATTTGCGCCACATGGGCAAAGAGCAAATTATGAGCCGGGTGCCTTTCTGTTGGGAAGAAGCCCATCGACTGCTAGGCATTGATGCCGTGACGCAGCCGATGCCCGTGCGTCCTACCGTTCATTACTCAATGGGCGGTATTCCCACTAACACAGATGGGCGAGTGCGCAGCGGCATTGGCGATGGGCTAGTAGAGAGCTTCTTTGCTGCCGGAGAAACGGCTTGCGTGTCTGTGCATGGAGCCAATCGGCTAGGCAGCAACTCGCTGTTGGAATGCGTAGTTTACGGCAAGCGTACCGGAGCGGCGATCGCTCAATATGTGCAAAACCGCAAGCTTCCTGACCTTGATGAACCGCGCTACCTGAACCAGGCAGAACAGCAAATTCAAGAGCTAATCGACCTGCCGGGACAGTATCGCATTAACGAGATCCGTCAGGCTTTCCAGGACTGCATGACCGACTACTGCGGCGTTTTCCGAACTGAGGCATTGATGCGAGAGGGGCTGGAAAAACTGCAAGGCATCCGGCAAAAAGCCCAACACATCTACCTTGATGAAAAAGGAGCCGTTTGGAATAGCGAACTGGTCGAGGCGTTAGAGTTACAAAGTCTGCTGATCGTGGGGGAAATGATTCTCACGGGCGCACTCAACCGTCAGGAAAGCCGTGGGGCGCACTACCGAGAGGATTTTCCCGATCGCAATGATC
>CASBQM010000603.1 GCA_949127645.1 Synechococcales cyanobacterium PMM_0036 | reverse complement strand
TGCGATCGCAGGGCGTAGCAAAACTGCGGCGGCAAATAGTCGGGCAGATGGCTAGATTTTTCGCCCGGACGCAGCAAGCTCCCCAAATCCGGCGCATTGGTGGGCACCAGCACCTCCGAAGGCTGCAAGCGCAATAGCTCCTGAGTTAGCAAATCCAAGCCGCTAGATTGAGTCGTGAGAAACTCGCCTGTAGATATATCGGCGATCGCCAGACCCCAATGCACGCCTGCCACCACCACAGCCGCTAGATAGTTATTGCGTCGGGCGTTCAGCATTCCCTCTTCTAGGATAGTTCCGGGGGTAATGATGCGCGTCACCTCTCGCGTCACCAGTCGTCCTTGTGCATCTGCCGCATCTTCGGTTTGGTCACAAATAGCCACCGCAAAGCCTTTCTCCACTAGCAGCGCACAGTAGCGATCGAGGGCATGGTGAGGAATGCCTGCCAGGGGAACCTTGCCAATCTCTTTTCCGGCATCTTTGGCGGTCAGAACCAGCTCTAGCTCCCGCGAAACGATAATGGCATCCTGAAAGAAAGTCTCAAAGAAATCCCCGACGCGATACAGTAATAGCGCCTGAGGATGCAGATCTTTCATCTCCACATAATGCCGAATCATGGGAGTCAGATCGGCTCTATTGACCGATCGATGGTCGGCATAGCGCACGGCGTGTTTGATCAGGCGATCGGGCAGATCGGCATGGAGGTTTGGAGACGCAAAATCGGGAGATGCAAGATCGGGGGAGGCAGGGCGATCGGTCATGGGATCACGATGGAGATTAGAACAGATGATTTAATGTTCCTCTCTATCCTAGAACTTTCACCCCTGACTGCCTGACCTATCTCAGTGAAGAGCTGAGAAGTTGCTAGCCAAACATAGAACGGATACGAGCATAGGACTTACGCAGAAGAGATCCCCCAACCCTCTTAGATAGAGTTTTGATTTAAGTTGCACCTCGCGTAGTATCCAAAATTGCTTACCTCATTTGAAACACCCTCAAAAAAAACTCCATTTGCAGCTTCCCCAACTGAATCAAGTCGCCATCGTTTAGCACTTTATATTCGGTAGGCATCAGTCGGTGCTGATTAACCCAAGTACCATTGCTGCTGCCCATGTCTCTGATATACAGACCCCGGCTAGAGTCGTATTCAATCAGCGCATGACAGCGAGAAACTGTTCTGTGCCTTATGGGGATAGCGCAGGTGGGGCTGCGACCGATTGACCAGTTAGAAGCGATCGCTGTCACCTGAGTCAAGCGATCGGGCACCACATTGGTTGCCAGAAAAGTGTGTCTCCCTGTGCTGACAGCCTGCACATACAGCGAAGTGACGCGGCATCGCTCAGGCGCATTGAGCAACGGCTCAATTACGGCGGCAACTTTGTCAACCTTATAGTCGCAGTCATTTAATAGGGAATCCGACAAGAGAGGGTTCTGCTCTCGAACGATGCGAAGGTGAGGAGCAGAAATGCTAAAAGAGTTTAGATTTATCATTATTCGGGAGTTAAACCTGTACGATACCAATCGATCGTTAGCCTTGAGTTTGAACCCTGATGAGCAAATTAACCTGGTTGACCGACAAATCTTTGTCCCTTATCCCTCAACCCCTTCATCTCCCACACGGGGAGAAAGGGAGCCAGAGGGTTTGTTGGGTTCAAAGCCTCTCTTCTGCTCTGGAAGAGGGATTGAGGTAAGGACGGTTTGAGTTTTGTCAAATTAACTTATTAACTCAATGCTGTCTCGTAGATGGGTCTCGTAATTTAGTGCCAGACTTTCACAGTAGCTTTTATCCAGTTACCTCTTACCTAGTCAACGCAGAGAAAGAACTTTAATTGTAAAGATGCCTTAGGTAACAAAACGCTAATCCTCATAATGGCAATTAAAGTGTTCAGCGTTGGATTTAGCAACCGAGGTGTGAGGTGAGTTCACCAAGACTTTAATCAACCCTAAAAAATATAATTTTTAGGAGCTGCGATCGTCGGAGGCTGAATCCCTGAAATGCTTATCCAAAGCAGAACTTGCTGAATCTGCCCATAATTTTGCTGCTGTTTAACAAGAGAGTAAACTTAAGGTCTCCAAAAAATATCCAAACTGTGCGATTCTGAGTTACGTCTACTTGCCGCCACACTATCTTTATCATGAAGTCTTACCGCGCTGCTGCCGTGCAAATGAATAGTCTGCCAGACTTAAGCAAAAATTTGGCTCAGGCAGAAGATCTGATCGATCTTGCAGTCCGACAAGGGGCTGAATTAGTGTGTTTGCCCGAAAACTTCTCTTTTTTGGGAGATGAGCAAGCCAAACTAGCCCAGGCAGAGGCGATCGCTCAAGCCAGCGAGAAATTCCTTAAGACCATGGCACAGAAGTATCAAATTACGCTACTGGGCGGAGGGTTTCCGGTACCTACTGGTAATGGGAAAGTCTATAATACGGCGGTTTTGGTCGGATCAGAGGGTGAAGAGCTGGTTCGCTACGAAAAGGTGCATTTGTTTGACGTAAACTTGCCAGATGGCAACACTTACCAGGAGTCCCAAAGCGTCCTTGCCGGAACCCAGCTACCCGTCGTCTATCATTCTAAGGATCTAGGGGGCTTAGGGTTGTCCGTCTGTTATGACGTGCGCTTTCCAGAGCTTTACCGGAGCTTATCGCGCATGGGCGCAGAGGTGCTGATCGTCCCGGCTGCCTTCACGGCATACACTGGAAAAGACCACTGGCAGGTGTTATTGCAGGCTCGGGCGATCGAGAATACTTGCTACATGATTGCTCCGGCTCAAACCGGACGGCATAACGCAGTCCGGCAATCTCATGGTCATGCAGTGATCATTGATCCTTGGGGCATCATCCTAGCCGATGCCGGAGAAAAACCTGGAGTGGCGATCGCCGCGATCGAGCCAACGCGTCTAGAGCAAGTGCGCCGACAAATGCCCGCTTTGCAGCATCGGGTGTTTCTTTAGAGCGGCGTAGATAAGATGGCATACGTAAGGCAGCGCGATTTCCGTCTAATTGTCATCCTAATTATCCAAAAAAAGAGGCTCTTAAATTCGTGAAGAAACCTGTACATTAGACAGGACGAGTTTTGGACAAGTATGGTTAATCTCTCGGGTTGGACAACTGCTTTCGCATCTATGACTGCGCCTACCTATGCCTTGAATGCCGCTTTGCTGGCAGTCGAGACAGGCGAGGCAATCGATCCTGCCGCAGATGCGCCGTTTATTTTATCGGGAGTTCTAATCAGCCTAATTGTCATCTACTTTGCTGCAAAGCTCGTCGGAGAACTCTGCATTCGCGTCAATCTACCCCCCGTGCTGGGAGAGCTGACGGCAGGGGTGCTTGTCGGCGTTTCCGCCTTAAATTTGCTGATATTTCCCGATAGTCAACAGAGTTTTCATTCTCTGATTCTTGACTTTCTACAGGCTACAGCAGGATTAGAGCCGCAGTCGGTTCAAAGCGTCGCTGGCTCGGTTAACGAAGTCATCTCAGTATTGTCAGAACTAGGGGTCATCATCCTGCTATTCGAGATTGGTCTCGAATCGGATTTGAAGGAGCTGATTCGAGTCGGACCTCAGGCGGCGATCGTCGCTGTAGTTGGGGTTGCAGCTCCCTTTGCCTTAGGCACGGCTGGGCTAGTCACGATCTTTGGTGTGGCGATCGTTCCGGCAATTTTTGCAGGTGCGGCGCTGACGGCAACTAGCATTGGCATTACGGCAAAGGTTCTAGCCGAAATCGGGCAGCTCAGCTCTAAGGAAGGGCAGGTTATCATCGGCGCGGCAGTGCTAGACGATATTCTGGGCATCATTATTTTAGCGGTGGTTGCCAGTCTGGCAAAAACGGGCGAAGTTCGTATCGACAACATTATTTATTTGATTGTTAGCGCATCGGTATTTCTGATTGGCGCTATTCTTGTGGGTCGGCTGCTCAGCTCTTACTTTGTGGCTCTGGTCGAAGAAATGCAGACTCGGGGACAGCTTTTGATCGCTTCGCTGATTTTTGCATTTGCCTTGTCCTATATTGGTGTAGCTATTCACCTAGAGGCAATTCTAGGAGCATTTGCGGCTGGGCTGGTTTTAGCAGAAACCGAGAAGCGCAAAGAGCTAGAGGAGCAGATCGCGCCGATCGCTGATATGTTGGTGCCCATCTTTTTTGTGGTAGTCGGTGCCAAAACTGACGTTAGCGTTCTCAACCCCATTAACCCTGCCAATCGAGAGGGGCTGATTATTGCACTGTTCCTAGTTGTTGTGGCGGTGCTGGGCAAGCTAGTTACGGGAGCTACAGTTTCTAAAAAAGCAGGGCTAAATCGCTGGGCGATCGGCATTGGCATGATTCCACGAGGTGAGGTGGGTCTGGTGTTTGCAGGCGTGGGTTCGGCAACTGGGATTCTGTCAAACTCTCTCAATGCCGCCGTCATTGTCATGGTAATTTTGACAACGTTTCTGGCTCCTCCATTGCTGCGAATCGTGTTTCAATCGGCTTCAGATTCAAAAAATCTGGAATCATTGCCCAAATCTGAGTAGTATATCGACAGTCAAGATTCGCCCCTGCCTTTTCAATCCTGGATTTCGATTTTGAAGATGAGCCTTGACTAGATTTCCACAAAGCCTATAATTTTTCAAATCCTTAATTAATTGATGAAAATTTCGGTGTCCAACTTTTTACCTGACGGCTCTCAGCGCGATCGCCCCCAATCTCCAGCAATACGCCCAAGCGCCGCTCATCCTGCAAATTCGCCTCAGTCTCTTGCGGAATCTCAGCCTCTTGCAGGATTGCCCGCCCTTGCAGGATCTCAGCCTCGCGCCCGTATCGGACTGTTTGACAGTGGGGTGGGAGGACTGACCGTCCTGAGAGAGCTATACCGCCAGTTGCCCCATGAGTCGGTGCTGTACTTTGGCGATACGGCGCGGTTGCCCTACGGAATGCGATCGCCTGCCGAAATCCTCCAGTACGTACGAGAAATTCTATTTTGGATGACTCAGCAAGGGGTAAAGATGGTGATTATGGCGTGCAACACTAGCTCTGCTCTGGCGCTAGAGACCGTACGCTCTGAGTTTGATATCCCTATTTTGGGCGTGATTTTGCCGGGTGCCCGTGCGGCGGTGCAAAAGGGCAAGCGCATTGGGGTGATTGCCACAGCCGCTACGGCTGCTAGCAATGCTTACCGAAAAGCTATTCAAGAGATTGATCCCCAGGTTCAGGTATGGCAAGTGGGCTGTCCAGAGTTTGTACCCCTGATTGAACATAATCGTATTCAAGATCCCTACACTTTCGAGGTGGCACAAGAGTATTTGGCTCCCTTGATTGAGCAGCAAATTGACACGCTGATCTACGGCTGCACCCACTATCCTCACCTGGCTCCTGTAGTGAAAGCTATTTTACCGCGATCGGTCTGCCTGATTGATCCCGCAATTCACGTCATTGGGGCAGCGGCTCAAGAGCTAGAGCTGTTAGGCTTACGAAATGCCCGTGTGGCTCTGCCAACAGAGTTCTACGTCAGCGGTTGTCCAGATACCTTTGCTCGTCTCTCTGTCCAGTGGCTAGGCTGTACGCCCATTGTCGAGCGAGTCGATATTGCAGAAGTGTCTCGTCAGATGCGATCGCTAGAACTCGCTGAGTAACCTCTTTCCGGCGTTGCTGATCTTTGGGGTAAATTTTTGTTGAAGAGGGGCTTTGCGCCCCTCTTCAACAAAAATTTATCTTCCATTGAGTAAAGAGCGCTGCCCTTAGAAACAGCGCTCTTTTTGCAGTTTCACACATTCAATAACGAAGAAAGGGCGATCGCTTTCCTTAGAACATCCTAAGAGGCAGAACCCTAAGCACCAGTGCGCTCAGCTAGCCTAAGCAGCACGTAAACTGCCACAACATAACCCGTAGCCAGAATCGGAATAATGAGAGGTATGGAATCGTAAGTCATGGCAGGGCATAGAAATTTAGATATAAAAGAATAAAAGAAGTGTCAAAACTCTCAGGAGCTTGGAGCCACCAGCGATGAGCCAAACCATCCTCTAGTGAGGTAGCTCAGTTTATGCTGCATAGCAGAACTCCTTGACTGAGAAGCATTTACAGCTTCCCGGAGCAAGAAATTCTAGGTATCCTGATGGAGTGTTACCAGCAGCCTTGGGAAAAGCTGTGAAAACATTGCGCAGCTAGATGGAGACCGTGACTTAAACACTCACCTGAAATGCAATCTGAGAGACTGGCTCTCAAATCAAAGGAGACAGGTTTTTGCCTTGGCTTTCACTAGAAGTCTGAAATTTTGAAATCCTTACACACTAAGCTAACACAGTCTTCCTGGCTTTCTGAGAGAGTTTGGCAAAAGACTTAACAAGTTTCTACGGGATCGCTAACTAATATTTATTAAGGAATAGAAATTTGCGGTGCAGCAGATGCGGAGGCGTTAGCTTAGAATAAGTGTAAGATAATGTTAAATTTCGTAACCTAGCGCAAGAGTCAGCCTATCCATGACCTCAGCCATCTCCCTTTTCTCCCCGGTTGAAGCAGATTTGCACCTCCTTGCCGAGAATCTGAAACAGTTGGTGGGTGCCCGACATCCGATTCTTTATGCCGCTGCAGAGCATCTTTTTGGGGCTGGAGGAAAGCGGTTGAGACCGGCGATCGTCCTCCTAATTTCCCGCGCCACCATGCCTGATGAGGATATTACGCCCAAGCATCGTCGTCTGGCTGAAATCACCGAAATGATTCACACAGCCAGCTTGGTGCATGATGATGTCATTGATGACTCAGAAGTGCGTCGGGGAGTTCCTACCGTTCACAGTAGTTTTGGCAACCGGGTTGCCGTGTTAGCCGGAGATTTTCTGTTTGCCCAGTCATCTTGGTATTTAGCCAATCTTGACAATCTTGCCGTCGTAAAGCTGCTCTCTGAAGTGATTATGAATCTTGCTGAAGGGGAAATTCAGCAGGGTCTAAATCGATTTGACACGACTCTAACGATCGACTCCTATTTAGAAAAAAGCTACAATAAGACTGCTTCACTGATTGCAAACAGCTCAAAGGCTGCGGGCATCTTGAGCGGCGTTTCGGCTGAAATGGTAGCCAATTTATACAGCTATGGTCGTCATATTGGTTTGGCATTTCAGGTTGTAGATGACATCCTCGACTTCACGGGTTCCAGCGATGCATTGGGTAAGCCCGCTGCTTCAGACCTCAAGAGTGGCAATTTGACAGCTCCGGTTTTGTATGCGCTAGAGGAAAAGCCTTACCTGGAAACCTTGATTGAGCGAGAGTTTGCCCAGGATGAAGACCTGGAGCAAGCGATCGGTCTCGTGAAAGACAGTCGGGGGATCGATCGATCGCGGGAGCTGGCTGCTCACCATGCAAAGCAGGCGGTAGAAAACCTAGTGGATCTGCCCCCTTCCCAGCCTCGTGAAGCGCTGATTGAGCTAGCCGACTATGTGTTGAGCCGCGTTTACTAAGTGTTGAGCCGCGTTTACTCTGTTAAATCTGCTTATCCTACAGAGCAAGACAAAGACTCTAAAAAAATAGGTAGGGCGATCGCCCTACCTGTCCAGCCTTCAGTCTAAGCCCCAATCCCTTAGAACACTCTCTAGACCGCAATTCTAGGAGAGGTTGGATTCGTGGTAGGATGAACGATCTCGGAATCAGTGGATTGCCAAACCTGCCCATCTAGCGCCATCTGCTCAATAAGGCTAGCCAACCGCAACGCCTTAAGCGCCTGTTCGCCTCCTACCGAAGGCTGGTTTCCGCCCCGGACGCAGTTAACGAAGTGTTCTAGCTCTGCGTGAAGAGGCTCAATATTGCTGGTGTAAACCTTCTCAATCAAGCCATCTTGGCGATAGAGAACCTGACCATAATCTGTGCGGTAGTTGGCGGTGGTTTGGCGGTGAATCAGAATTTCATTGTTGAGAAAGTTGGCTTCCGTCAGAGAATTTTTGCAGTGGGCAGAAATTCGGCGGATTTTGCGATGGGTGACTTTGCTGGCGGTCAAAGTGGCGACGATTCCGTTGGCAAATCCCAGTGTGGCAGTGACATAATCTAGATAGCCTGAGTTAGCGGCTCGGCTGCCGCTAGCCGTGAGCTTAGTGACTGGAGATCCAGCGATCTCTAGCATCAGATCGATATCGTGAATCATCAAGTCCAGCACGACCGAAACATCGTTGGCGCGATCGGAGTAGGGACTCATCCGATGGGCTTCTAGCGCCAAGATCTCTTCCGTCTTGAGAACTTTACTCAGCTCCTGAAAAGCAGGATTAAATCGCTCAATGTGCCCAACTTGCAAAATACAGTGAGATTCAGCCGCAGCGTTCACCAACGACTCAGCTTCAGCAATACTGGCGGCGATCGGCTTCTCGATCAGCACATGTACGCTAGCCTGTAAGCAGGTCATGCCCACAGTATGATGGAGGCGAGTTGGCACCGCTACACAAACGGCATCTACGTGTTTGAGTAAATCACGATAGTCTTCAAAAAAACGGACGCGATACTTGCTTGCGGTATCTATCCCCCGCTCAACGTTAATATCTGAGACACCGACTAGCTCAACATCCTTAAGCAAGCCCAGAACCCGAGTGTGATGTTGTCCCATGTTGCCAACGCCAATCACACCAATTCGGATTGGTTCTATAGAGTGGCGATGTCCAGCCGTCTGCCCACTCAACCCAACAGATAAGTTTTCTTGCACTCCTGCTGTCTCCTACACCACGCAAATCAAGT
The DNA here is from genome assembly GCA_949127645.1 of Synechococcales cyanobacterium PMM_0036. Classification (GTDB taxonomy): domain Bacteria; phylum Cyanobacteriota; class Cyanobacteriia; order Elainellales; family Elainellaceae; genus Drouetiella. Next base: position 102 of record CASBQM010000603.1, on the reverse strand, counting down.
AAACAAAAAACTCTAAAATCTAAACCGTCAAAAGCCACACAGATAGTATCACGGAGACCTTATTTATAAAGAATTTTAAATTTTTGTTCGGTTATTGTATGT
>CASBQM010000602.1 GCA_949127645.1 Synechococcales cyanobacterium PMM_0036 | reverse complement strand
GTCAGTCACTTTTACCCTTGCGGGATTTCCTTGAGTGGTTTACGGCAAGTCTTTGTTTTGGTGTGTTTGGGAGAGATAAAGATACTACTTGATTGGTTGATTTGGTGTTTCCGCGTGACAAGCGAGCCGAGGGATCGTGTCGAGTCCAGTAGTGATCTACACCTTCTACGGGGATACAGCGCAGCACGGGCCGGAAGCACAGCCAATCAACAGCCATCTTGTGAGTATCGACCATCGTCCAAATACGCCGCCAAACGAAGCCGCCGGAAGCGACTTCAAGTGTCCCGCATCTTCCCGTTGCCAGAGTCAGATTGCCTAACGCGTGCCAACTAAGTGCGGTTTCTGTTCTCTGCTGGGAGTTGCAGCATGCAACCAGGCCTTTTTAGCCCCTACCGCCAAATGTGGCGACCACGGTGGTTTTAGAAGTATTTGTAATTTTTACGGTGGGAGATTTTTCTCTTTCCAGCATTGCCGAGCATCGACTTGGCTGTGCCATTTTCGGATTCCTTCGCCGGATTTCAGCAGCTGAAATTCCTGCGATTTGTGGGGGTTTTTGTGGTGGTTTTGATTTTTAGGGTTGGATTTTGGAACTCGGGTACGAACCCGCGTAACGCCTGAGCGCCTCATCAACCCTGTCTCGGTCGTTGATCGATTGATTGGCGGATCTGCATCCAGTTTTCTGGAAGTTGCTCCCTTGATCGTCGGATCAAGTTTGGTGTATTTTTCTTTGTGTTTTATTGGTACAGGGAATCGTTGGGATAATTTCGGGTCCGCCGGAACTTTGGAATCTCGAGTTTTGGGATTTTCAAGGTTGGACGTGGTGTGTTTTTCTTCGACGAGCTAGCGTGGCTCCTACCACTTTTGGCCTCATTCTTTTTTCGCGTTAGCGGCGTGTACACGTCACTAACCCCTCAGGCGGTAGTAATTTTTTCCTTCTTTTCTTGTCGAGTGTGTGAGTTAGCGTCGTGCACACGACACTAATGTCTCAAACTCACAGGCCGATCGTCCACTCAGCGGGCAATTTTGCCAGCAACGCTTTCGACGAACCGAACTCGACTTCTTCCACTCGGACGGCGAGAACGCAAGCGCGTGACGTCACCAAGGCTAAACAGATGGAGCGGGACGAGGCCAAGAAGGCGGCTGCGCACCAGAAGCGCCTCTTGCAGAAGCAAGAGGAGGAGTTGAATCAATTCAACGCCAATGCCAGCGTTTTGAATCAAACGGTAATGGCCGGTACAGCCTCTAATGGCGGTTCTGGTAGGGATAATGGTTTTCTGCTGGCAACCGTTAGTGCAGTCGATGCACGTATCGGAAACCATCAGTTGGAAAATGGGCAACAGCCGCCGGTGTCTAGCACTGCTCAAAAAGTCAGTACTAGTCAACATCAGGCATCGTGGAACGCGTCGGCGATTGGAGAAATGGAGCAAACTGTCATCTACAACCCTAAGTCGAAGACGATCGATGAGGAGTTGGTGGACATGGCGAACGCCCAGCTGGCAGCGGCTAATGCATTGTCGGAGACAATGCAGATAGCACGTCAGGGATCGATGATGACGAAGAGGACGCCACTGCCTAATCGAGTGAGTAGTCGTAACTCCCGCCAACCGGAAGAAGAAGGGCGCCGAGAGTCTTTGTCAGTTCAACTGCTGGACAGTGCGGGGAATTCGGAGCTGGAACGGCTGAAAGTAGTCGAGAATAGTTCCGAGTCGGAATCGGAGAAGTCGAATCGCCGCATCAACAACACGCCGGTTCTGCTCCATGCAACTGGCTTTGCAGCGGAACTGCTCCATTCAGTGGCGAATCAACCACCGGCTCGGAAGCTCATTACCAACATGCTCTACGGCTTGGAATCGGAACTTGGAGCGATTACCCTTAACGGAACGATGAAAGAAGATGAGAAGGACTACCAAAGTCGCAATGTGGTGTGCAACGGAGTGGTGGCGCTGGTCACCAGATTGGCCGCCACCAATGAAGAACTCGCCGCGGACCAAGCGTTCCAGGATCGGGAAATTCGCAATACCAAAAAGGACATTTTGAAACTGGAGTGCAGGTCGGAATTGTTTCGTGAACAACGGGACAAAGCCTTGACTATTACCAAAAAGGCGGAACAGACAATCACGCAGTTCACTAGTGAAGTGACACATCAACGTCGCATCACAAGTGAACAGCTGATGGTCGCTGTGACTGAAAAGGAGCGACTCGGAAAGGACCTGGTAGTCTCCAAAGCCTTTATTCGAGAGCTGAAAGCCTCGATTAATGACTTGCAGGCCAGGAATATCAAAGGGGAAACGGACAGGAATTTCGTCCTCGAGGAGTATGAGGCAATGCAGAAGCAGTGTGCCCAAACTGAGAGGACTCTGGAGCTTGCGTCCACTAGAGCCATGACGGCTGAAAGCATTGTGGAGCAATTGAAACTCGAGTTGGAAGGCATGAAGCAAAGTCGGAACTGGAACGGGAAAGTTAACTTCGCTGTACCGAACAGCGAAGGAAATAGCTCCACGATCAAAGTACCGACCCGCAACAACAATGTGCCGACCAGGCAGACGAGTCATCAATGCAGCTCATCTACCCGCTGTAATAGTGGTGGAACCGGCAAATTCTCCAACCAGGATGTGCGTCGTCGCGACGAATCGGTGTCGAAACATCGTTCTAGAAGCAGGGGTCGTTCGGACAAGAAGAAGGTGTCTAAAAAGGGTAGTGACCCGGACAGTTCGGACAGTTCCGACAGCAACGACGACGACAAACGGGGTAAGAAACGATCGGCAAGTCGTGGTAGAGATAAGAAGAAGCCTCGCCGTCATGACAAATCGCGCAAACGGAACGAGTCGGAATCTGGCAGTGGATCAGAGAGCGGATCTGAATCCGATGACGACGACGATACAATCGTCAGTGCGGGTATTCAAACTCATCACATGGACCCATCCAAATTCAAGCCAGCGACGGACGATATTCATGTCTGGATTCAGCAGTACAAAGTTGCTGCAACTTGCAACGGATGGAAGTCGGACCGGATGAAAGTGATGGCCATGCTGCGGTACTTGGATACGGAGGCAAACGCGCACGTCCAGAAGTACATCAGCGGGCTGAAAGGAGGAAAGCCTGTTTTCAAGGACGCCATCCACTCATTGAAGCGGCTCTATACGAAGACGCCTAATCAGGAACGAGTGGAAGCGACGCGGAAGTTGGCAAACAGGGTCCTCAAGCAGGGAGAGCCGCCGAGAAGTCTCTTCCATGACTTGGAGGAG
>CASBQM010000601.1 GCA_949127645.1 Synechococcales cyanobacterium PMM_0036 | reverse complement strand
AATCTGTGCTGTTTGATGCTGTGCTGGAGAAGCTGCAAAATAGCCTGGAAAACGGCACCGAAACGCCAATGGAAATTGACATTTTGCGGGCGGAGAAGAAGCGAGAGCTGTTCTACCTAATTCTGCGGCAGCTAGAGAATTTCCTCAGCGAGTTGCGCTATTCAGAAGTGCAGTCAGAACAGCTTGAGCCAAAGCGATCGTCTATTTTACTCGACCTGTGGCAAGCGGCGACTACTGAATTTTTTGGCAAGTACTACACCGTTTTTGTGAACGGCAGACCCATAGAAGTCGTGGAAACCTTGCTTCAGGATGAGGCGATCGTTCAGCTAGAAATCTTAGACAAAATTCCTGGCGTGGTGGAACTGCTTAAACATCTGCTATTTCAGATGCCGCTGGCAGTCGATAGCGTGCCCTATGCGCCCGGAAACCCAGAAGCGCTGAGCCGTGCCGAAGTTCTGACTGAGAACTTGCTGATCCAACTGGCAAATGCCGTCATTCAGCCCTTACTCAATCGCTTTGCCAGCATTGAGGAGATTAAACAAAATCTCTATAGCCGCAAACTGCTCTCTAACCGAGAAATTGAGCGATTTCGTAACGATTTGTCCTGGAAATATCGCGTAGAGAAATATTTCCGAGAGCCGCAAAATATTTTTGAAAGTCAATATTCTATTCATGTGTTTTCCTGGAAAGGTATCCAAAAAACCTCAATTTACGCGCCTCGAAATCCTGAGCTAAATGAGCTTTCAGGCGTTCAGCTTGCCGTGACGCTAGCGCTAGAAACCCGCGATGCGATCGCTCCTCGGCTCCGAACGGCAGTCTCTTGGGTGGGCAATAGCGTCATCTACGTTCTGACAGAAGTTATAGGACGGGGGATAGGACTAGTCGGGCGAGGCATCTTGAAAGGGCTAGGGAACGCTTGGCAAGATCCCAGATTCAAACGTTAGGTTAAGAACGTTAGATTAAGACGGTGCCAGGTTAAGACGGTGCCAGGTTGAAGCTAAGTTAAAACCTATTCGCGTCTTCCGTCGTATTTGTATTAGCGTTTGTATCAACGCGATGCAGTTTAATGCGATCGGTTAAATGCGATCGATTCAAGAACGATTTGGCGCGATCGCCCCTTGATGTTGCAAAATGACTTAGATAGCATCCTCACAATTTGGGCGCATTTTAGATGAAGGTTCGTTGCTTGTTTGCTGCCTATTTGACGACTTTGGGCGCGTCTTCTAAAGATTTAATACATTTAATTAAATTGAAAGGCTTATTAATGGGTTCATTGCGCCACATGACGCGGGCAATAGCTTGTCTGGTTTTAGCGCTAATTTTAAGCGTCGTATGGGCAGCTCCCGGCACTACTCCGGTATGGGCAGCCTTGACTGACGATCGTTATGAGGGCAATATTTTTCCCCTTTATGCTGGCAATGGCTCTCTAGTTCCGCCCAGGATCACGCTGGCAGAAGCGCGTCAGCGGCAGTTGCCCGCTTTAATAGTTTTCTACATTGATGACAGTACAGATTGCAAAAAATATGCGTCGGTGGTTTCTCAACTCGATGCTTTCTATGGTCGGGCGGCAGGGTTTATCCCCATTAGCGTCGATGCTATTCCATCCGAAGTTCGCTACGAATCGACCGATCCAGGGTACTACTACAGTGGATTTGTGCCACAGACAGTTTTGCTCGACCAGGAGGGGAAGGTGGTCTTGAATCAGAAAGGGTCGATCGCCTTTGAAACGGTAGATGATGCCTTTCGTCAGGTTTTTAATCTATTGCCGCGATCGGAGTCTGTTGAGCTGAAGCGGCGACAAGTCAATGAGGTGAATACAGAACTCGTGCCGTAAGTTGGGCGTGAATGCCAGGGTCGGATCTGGATGGCATCCGGCAAGATCACCCGAACGGGTACTCCTGATCAACAAAGACTAAGATTAGGATGAAGTATAAAAACTATCCGATGCAGCATGACGGGTAGTGAAGTTTGAAGTACCAAGGCTATGAATTCAAGTTACTTCTTTATGCTGAAGTAAGGTTTGCAGGGGTTTTTCTATTTGATGCATCTACATTTAAGCAATCGGGTAAGTTGCCCCAGCAACCTAGTTGAGTTGGGGCGAAGATTCTGAAACGCCTTTGAGGCTCGATCGTGACTGAACTTCAACAAAGCCAATTCCATCATGAGTCGCTCATTTTCTCTGATCAGCTCAGATAGACCCCTGGGCGGACGGTACAAAATAACTAGCCAGTTGGGAGTAGGCGGGTTCGGTCGAACTTTTCTGGCGGAAGACTTGCATTTGCCAGGTCATCCTCAATGCGTGATCAAGCAGCTCAAACCTCAGATCACCACCGATGATGCATTGCAGATGGCAAGACGTTGCTTCAATACCGAAGCGCAAGTTCTCTATCAGTTAGGTATTCATGACCAGATCCCGCGTCTGCTGGCTCACTTTGAAGATAATCAAGAATTCTATTTGGCTCAAGAGTTTGTCGAGGGAGAGCCGTTAACCAAAGAATTTGTAGAGGGCAAAACCTGGTCAGAAAATCAGGTGGTTTTTTGGCTGCAAGATATTCTCAAAGTCTTGGCATTTGTTCATCATCGGCAGGTAATTCACCGCGATCTGAAGCCTTCTAATCTGATCCGCCGTCGCCACGATCGCCGCATTGTTCTTATCGACTTTGGTGCCGTCAAACAGGTCAGCACTCAGGGCATTGACCCTGAGCAGGGCTTAACCAACATCACGATTTCCATTGGCACTCAGGGCTATATGCCCAACGAGCAGGTGGCTGGTAAACCCCGCTTTAGCAGCGACATTTATGCCGTAGGGATCCTAGGTATCCAGGCGCTAACGGGCATCCATCCTCGGCATTTGGGCGAAGACCTGGAGGGCGAAATTGCTTGGCATCATTTGGCACCTGAGCTGCACCCTGACCTGACGAAAATTCTGGATCAAATGGTGCGCTACGACTTCCGCGAACGCTTTCCAACGGCGATCGAAACTCTAGAAGCTCTGGAGAAAGTTCCCGTAGCCGTGACTGACCCGTTCATTCTCTTTCCGCCCTACGTTGGCACAAACGGCAATAGCGTTGAGCCAGGCACTACAGCAAATCTAAAAGAATTTTCTCGACCGCTGCCCGAATTTAACTCAGCCGATTTTACGGTGACTGACGAAGATTTGATGTCTACTGCCATCTGGGATCGCTCTAATAACGAGGCTCCTGAAACTCGAATCCAGACCGAGAGGATACCAGAAGAGCCTCTGACCCATAGCTCAACCAATGGATCGAGCAACGGCACAGGCGTGACTACAGGCATTACTCAGGTCGTAAGTCCGCCGACACCCGTGATGGAACCGATCGCTGCTCAAAACCGGAATGCAACTCGAAGGTGGGGCATCCTAGGGGCGATCGCTGCAACTTTAGGTTTGGGGCTAGTAGCGGTGCAGATGGCTCAGCCTCATCGAAATATTGCCGAGCCGGGCATATTTCCAACGACCTTATCTAACTCTGGCGATCCCTCTACTGATCCTAAGAAGAAAGCGGCGCTGCTGCTAGAGCAAGCGAATAGCCTACGACTGCAATGGAAAAATGAAGAGGCGATTAAAGTCTACGATGAAGCGCTAGCCATTCGATCGGACTATGCCGAAGCCTATGCCGGACGCTGCGAAACCCTAAATCAGCTCAAGCGACCTGAGGAGGCGATCGTCTCCTGTAATGACGCACTCGCCTTCAAACCTAGCTACCCAGAGGCGCTCTGGAGCAAAGGCAATGCCTTACTTCAGCAAAACCGCACCTACGAGGCTCTCAGCATCTATGAAGGCGTGACGGTGGATAAGCCCGGATTTTCAGAGGGCTGGGTTAAGCGTGGGGTGGCGCTACAAAAGCTAGGGCGCTCCTCTGAAGCGATAAATGCACTAGATGAAGGAATTCGTATTCAGCGCAACTCTGCTGAGGCTTGGCGCACGAAAGGTGCGGCGCTGCTCAACCTTCAGCGCTACGAAGAGGCGACTGTGGTGCTAGACAAAGCACTTCAGCTTAAGCCCAAAGATTCTGAAGCTCAAAAGCTTCGACAAGAGGCAAGAGCAGCACTGGGCGGCTAGGGAGATGTCCCAAAAATCGCCACGACTGAAGCACCAATCTCGCTACACTAGAGAGTGATGTCAGCGAGAGCCTTAAGATGACTGAGCAAGTAATTGAGCAAGTGACTGGACAAGCTGCTGAGCAAGTCTCTGAGCAGCCGGAAGCTCGGGCTTTGTTTCAAGCGGCGTATGAAAACCGCTATACCTGGGATGCCAGCTTTCCCGGCTACACCGCAGACGTGACCTTGCGCGAGGGTGAGAAAGTCCATGCGGGCAAGCTCCGCATTGCTCCTGACGACAAGGGCAGCTTTAGCCATGAGGTCACAGAGGTGGCGGATGAAGAAGCCAAGAAAGCCATTGCGGGACAAGCCTGGGAAATTGCGGTGCATCGCGTCCGCAGAACTTTTGAGGAAAGTCACGGCAAGAACCTGTTTACCCTGGGCGCAACCGATGAAGCGGGTGCTGTTGAAATCCTGGTGAGCGGTAAGTCGATGGGCGATCGCTACAAAATCCATAACAACGAGGTGAGTCTGGTTCATCGCCACATTCGCAGTGTGGTCGTCACGATCAACACTTTGAGCAGCCATCAGACTGAAGGAGGCTATCTGTCTCATCGCTACAACTCTTTGTATCACGATGTTGAAACAGGCGAAGCCAAAGGATCTCAAGTGTTTGAAGATGAGTATGAGAAAGTAGGCGGCTACTACATTCTCAGCCGTCGGGCGATTACTGACGATCAGAATGCTACCAGCGAGTTTTTGTTCTCAAATATCAAGCTGCTGGCTTAGAGAGCAAGAGCTGAGAGTGTGAGAGTCCAGAGCGTGAGAGGATGGGAAACAACCTGTCCTCAGCAAATTCTCAGGCGATCGAGATAGGATAAAGCAAACGAGATAAGTCTAAAAACAGACAAGTCATAAAATTACGCAGGTATGCTATGGAAACGCTGGAATTGACGAATGCAAATGTTGAAAAGGTATTAGACGATTTGCGCCCCTACCTGATGTCAGATGGCGGCAACGTTGAGCTAGTAGAAATTGATGGACCTGTGGTCAAGCTTAAGCTTCAGGGCGCTTGTGGCACTTGCCCTAGCTCTGCCATGACTTTGAGAATGGGCATTGAGCGCCGTCTGCGAGAATTTATCCCTGAGATCGCGGAAGTTGAACAGGTTTTTTAAGCAGATCCTTTAGGCGAATCTTCTAGGACACAAAACTTCTAGAGCGCAAAAGACAAAAGGCAGGAACTAGGCTGTAAGGTAAAAAAGTATTCTCAGTATCCGCCTTCTGCCTGTTCCCTTT
>CASBQM010000600.1 GCA_949127645.1 Synechococcales cyanobacterium PMM_0036 | reverse complement strand
TCAAACCAGCCACACCGACGCTGCCGCCCCGTGGTTGTGCCAAACTCGGCACCGCGATCGCACAAGAGCTGACCAACGTCGCCCATTTGCTCCGTCGGGAAGGGACCTTCACCAACGCGAGTGGTGTAAGCTTTCGCCACGCCAATAACGCGATCGATCATCGTTGGTCCTACTCCCGCACCCACGCAAGCTCCCCCAGCCACCGGATTGGAAGACGTGACGTAGGGATAGGTGCCGTGATCGAGATCAAGCAGGGTGCCTTGCGCCCCTTCAAACAAGATATTGCGGCGCTGACGAAACGCCTCATAAATTTTCAGGGAGCTATCTACCACATGAGGGCGAAGGCGATCGGCATAGGCTTGATACTCTATGATCACCTCTTCAGGATCAAGTGGCGATAGCCCGTAGAGCTTTTCTAAAATCACATTCTTATAGTTAATCGTCCACCGGAGCTGCTTTTTCATATGCTCTGGCTCCATCAGATCAACCATGCGAATGCCCGTCCGCTCAGACTTATCGGCGTAGGTTGGCCCAATGCCGCGCTTGGTCGTGCCGATTTTGTGTTCGCCACGCCGCTCCTCAGAGATCTGATCGATCAGTCGATGGTAAGGCATTGTCACATGAGCCGTTTCAGATATCAACAGATTTCGGGTAGAAATACCCAGGGCTTCTAGCTGATCTAGCTCTTGAATTAGCACCTTGGGGTCAATGACCGTACCTGTGCCAATAATGCACTCTGTATCTGGATAAAGAATTCCAGAAGGAATGAGGTGCAGCTTGAAGGTCTGATCTTGGACAACAACCGTGTGCCCAGCGTTTACTCCGCCTTGATATCGGACAACCATATCGGCTGATCGACTCAGAAGGTCAGTAATTTTGCCTTTTCCTTCATCGCCCCACTGGGCACCAATTACAACGACGTTAGCCAAGATTTTTTCGACTGCCAAGCTTTACACAGTCCTCAATTATCTAGAGAAATGGGGAGAAGTGTCAACTAATTTATAGAATCTACCGCATTGCACCCATCGTGTTCTTCCAAGCCAGCTCTTTCCCCAAGATTTCTAGCGCTCGCTGCTCGGCTCCCAAGAATAGCTGACTATCCGTGAGTTCCTTAAGAATTTGCTGAGTGAGCTGCGCCGCGAAACTGCCGCCAAACCGCAGCAAATGGCTATAGTAGCAAAACTGCGATCGCTGATCTTGATTTAAGTGAAACCGATGAATTTCCTCTTCAGCCATGCGGCAAACAGGCGTATTGACGGGCACGACGACGCGCGGAATGCCATGAACACCATAGATCAGGCTATCCTGCTGCATAATTGTCCCAATTAGCACAACGCCCAGCAATGTCCGGGTTTCCATGATCAGGTCGGGGGCAAACATGGGGTCAGGATCGCTAGTCAGGCGCGGTCCGTTGCTGAGAAACGTAGGGTTAAACAACTGCGAGTTATAGACCACGCCAACCGCCCAGTGCCGATCGCCCTCATCTTCTAGTTTGACAAAACAGCCAAAGCCAAAATCTTCTGGCAAAGGTGGACTTGTGACCTCCATACGATCGTCTACCTGCACGACATAATCGCAATGAGAATTAGATTTGACGACTTTGCCCAGGCGCATAGGGTTCTCCAGAAAAAGGGGATAGGCGATCGCAAACTTAAAATGAGTCAAATTTGAAATGAGTCAAATGAGAGTAACTTCACCAGAATTGCTTCAACAGAATTGTATCGGCAATCTTGAGCGATCGCGCTTTTCAGACCCACTCTCAAACTTAAATCTTCTCCTTAGGTAATCTTTAAGTTTCAAATCTCGGATCAAATTTCTAAGCAGATAGTTGGGTTTAAGCAGATAATGGGAACTTTACAGAATACAGAGCTTTAACCTGGTACAAGATTCTAACCTCCTGCCGACTATCCGCTAAACTATATGACTGAGAATTCTAAGTCGCTTCCAGCGAGAGTTTCTGCTTCGGATAACTCAGAATCTATGCAGCACCTCAAGTTACCTATCACTCTAAAACTGCCCTTGGAAATTGCTAACGCGATCGCTCAACGCATGAGTCAATCTGGACAAACTCAGGCACAGGTCATATTGGAGGCGCTGGCGCTTAATTTGAAAGACATGAGTCAGGACGAAGAAGCTGCATCCCATCCTGTTTTAGAAGAGTTAGAGCAGCTTAAACGGCGGCTAGTCGAGCTAGAGACACTGATTCCTAAAGTGAAAATGCTGGAGGGAAAGTCGATCGCCTTCTGAGTTTGCGATCGCCCCTTTCTCAGAAGGCTGACCATACCGAGGCTTTAGGCAACCCTTCTTCAAGTGCGCTGAAAACCTCGTCTGACGGAGCGTTTAGTCCAGAAATTACTCCAGAAATTACTCCAGAACTCAAGGCAGCACCAGGCTCATCTGTAGCGGCGCTCTGGCTACAAATCAGCCAAGATCAGCAGCTTCCCGCTTCGGTTCCGGTCAAGCATCCGCCGCAAAGGTGCCCTCACTGTCATCATCCCCTAAACCTGTTAGTAGAGGATTTTGAACGACAGAGCTGCGTTAAATGCGGCTGGTCAGAGCCATTGCGATCGCCCAAGGTGCAGGATGCCGGAATGCTAGCAGAACTGGAGCTAAAACAGCTTTTAGAAAAAGCGTCTCTAGAATCCTTGAGCAATATGAAATCTCGTCAGCAGAATACGCCTTAGACTCCCAGTCATTCGGCTGGCATTATTTCTCAGAGCTATTGATTAGCCTCCTCAAGACGATCGCTCATGGGTATCTATTTTCCATAGTTTTTCTAGTAGAGCCATTTGGCGTTGTAGTTCAACAGTCCTACGCTTGCGGTTGGCTAGGAAAGCGATCGCCAGAGCTAGGGGCATAACAATTACAAACGAACCCAGTAGGTAATCTATCTGGCTAACTCTGGTGACTGGACTTACGGGAGTAGTATAAGGCACTTGAGCTTGATAAGGCTGTTGAGCTTGATAAGGTGGCTGCACTGATGGTCTCCTTGGGCAAAAATAACAATATGAGTCAGGAAGACTGTAAGGAACAACGCGAAACTTGTGCAGATTCGCAGGCTGAACTAGCCGTATTCAGTTTTGAGCGTCTTTCGCCAATCTAGCCCTCTCTAGAATTACCCATGAAGCTCAAAGGAACAACAGGAAAAAGGTGAAAAAGTGATTAATTTTACAGAAAAAATTCTATTTTCATAATCAAAAAGTACTTCTATTGGTAGGTGTACGGCTCCAGAAAGTCTCATAAATTGATGATGTTATTGAAAAAACCAACATTTAACAGATAGAAATACGGGAGTAGGTAGGATATGGCATATATGGATGAACCATCAGGTAGAGCGATCGATCGATCGGTTGCTGTCTCTGCGGTTGATTATCACGATCGCGTTCGTTGGGGTCCCATTTTTGCAGGGTTAGTCGTAGCACTAAGCTCTCAGCTTGTATTGAGCAGCTTGGGTGCAGCAATTGGCTTATCTTCAATTGCAGGGTCAGGCGCACCTCGAACCAATGCCCCCGATGTCGGTTCGGCAGTGGGCATTTGGGCAATTATTAGCCTGTTGATTTCTTTATTCTTAGGCGGCTGGATTACGGCAAGAGCCTGTGGATCAATGAGCCGCAGTACAGCTTTGTTGAATGGAGCAATTCTTTGGGCAACAACGCTTGCTATTAGTGCGTGGTTGCTTTCTAGCGGTGTTTCTGGAGCTTTTGGCATTGTGGCGCAAAATGCTACCGGCATTATTGATCAGGCTCAGCAGAGCGGTGTCCCTGTTCCAGGCGTAAATGCACCTGCCCCAAGCCCTAGCGTTACAGCTCAACAGACTCGTGACATTGCGGGCAATGGTGCAAAGATAGGCTGGTCTTTCGCCTTGGGTTCTCTACTGGGATTATTGGCTTCGTTGATTGGAGCTTCTGCGGGTGCCCGTCATCCTCGAACCGTTGCCGTGTCTAGAGATGCAGAAACTTACTCTAGGTAATTTTCTAAACTCTCCTCTCTATACTACAACAGGTTCTTGAATTAGCTTTCTGAATCCAGCGCAGCTCAAAAGGCTGCGCTGGATTTATCTTAAACACCTGTGCATACTATGAATATAAAAGGTCAGTGCCTAGCTAACTTATAAATCCATTGCGAGTTCTAGCTATGCATAGATAGGAGTAATCTTTAGGTCACTGTAATATTCCAAGATATGACCATCTTTAGCCTCATCCTATATTCTTTTTGTATTTCCTCTTTGTATACCCACCGATCGCGCCTGCCGATTACATAAACTTAAAAAAAGACAAGACTCAAAAAACAGGAGCAACCCTTGGCTACCCCTGTCGATCGCACTTATTCCAGAAACCTACCTATTCCAAAAGCCTCTAGAGCCTCACGCTAAATCTTCACAATTGAAACAGTGACCTCACCTTGATTGTCCTCAAGGTGAGTGTCGAAGAAAAAACAGCAGAGATTTGCCGTTTCATGGACTTGAAGATTAAGCGTTTCATCGTATCCGTTGAGCGTAGACCAAGTTGCACCTACAGCAACATTTGTCTTTTGGTTGACGACCCTGCCACCATGAATCCACAGCATGACAACCGGCTCACCTATAGACGCGCTATAGCCAAAGTCTCCCTGCTTAATGCGAATAATGTATTGACCCGGCTCCAGCACTTTAGAGACTGCTTTCTCCATCTGAAGTTTTTTCATCTCTGCCTCCTCCAAGAAGAAGCAGTTGCGCTGGCTATGCACCTTGAGAGTAGTAATGGAGCAGCGGTCTGGCGCTAGAGGCGGAGGGGTTAGCTGCGCGATCGCTCCCGTCTCCACGACTCCTGCTCCTATAGCAGTGGCTCCAGCCACCGCAGCATTACCTAGCGCTGCTCCGATTCGGATGGGGTTCGATCGCGCCAATTTCAGCCAGTTACCTTCAGCCGTTTCATAGCCAATTTCAGCCAGATAATCTCGATCGACTGCTGGAATGGAGACATGATGATCTGATTCTGAACTCTGCAAATCATAAACTTGCAGATTGTGAGCAGGATGATGATCTAAATCAATATCCGTCGCATCATAGACTCGAAGCTGAAATTTTGTACCGCCCTGCTCTCGCAGCGCAGCTTTGCTAACTTCTGGGGCTTCCCAATAGGCATAGGCATCTTCAGCAGTACGTGGAGCCAAAATAATTCGGCTGTCATCTACTACCGTAGCCGGATCAAGCAAAGGCTCAGTTGCAGAGGGCAGGGTCGCCACGGCTCTAGTCGCCACGGTTCCAACTGCAACGGCTCCAGCCGCAATTACTCTAGCCGCAACCGCCCCTCCAGCCAGACCCGTCTCATTTAGCCTATCACCGACGATAGTAGGCTCACAAGCCACGCGAACTGAATGCGATCGCGCTAGCTTTAGCCACCGATCGTCATCTGTCACATAGCCCAACTCAGCCAAGTAGTCCCGATCGCACTGAGGGATGGGAATATGCCGATCGGGTTCAGCTTCACTGCAATCAAATTCCTGCACGCTGTGGGCAGATTGGCGATCGAGATCAATATCGGTGACATCTGAAACCCGCAGCTTTAGCTTTTTGCCCCCTTGCTCCCGTAGCTCAGCTCTATGC